>CAZPJO010000052.1:2106-10697 GCA_964586895.1 uncultured Roseicyclus sp. | reverse complement strand
CCAACAGGCCCATCTTGGGCCCCATGGAACTCGATCAGACAGAAATCTATCGCCCCGCCTTGCCCGAGCGGCCCACCTGGCCCGCGATCCGCCGTGGCCTGCGCCACAAATGCCCAAGCTGCGGCAAAGGCGGGCTGTTCGAGCGTTACCTCAAACTGCGCCAAACCTGCCCGGCCTGCGGCGAGGACCTCAGCCATGCGCGCGCCGACGATGGGCCCGCGTATCTGTCGATCCTGCTGACCGCGAAGGTCATGGGGACGCTTCAATTGCTGGTCTATGAGCTGTGGCAACCCGGCCCCTGGGTGCTGGCGATCAGCTTCTCGATCGGTGTCATCATCATGGCGCTGGCCCTTTTGCCGCGCTTCAAGGGCATGATCGTGGGAATCCAATGGGCCAAACGGATGCACGGATTTTGACCACCGACCCGGACCCTTCGCCCGCCCTGTCTGACGTGCCGGTCCGCGACGCCGCAACCGTGATCGTGCTGCGCGATGCGCAAACCCGGCCCCGCGTCCTGATGGGCCAGCGGGGCAAATCGGCGGTGTTCATGCCCTCGAAATTCGTCTTTCCCGGCGGCGCGGTCGATGCCGTCGATGCGACCATCCCGCTGGCACGCCCGCCGGCCCCCGATTGCGCCGCCCGGCTGGCCGACGGTGCCCAAACGCCGCCCTCCGCCATTCTCGCCGCTGCGGTGCGTGAATTATGGGAAGAAACCGGGCTTTTACTTGGCACGCCGGACGTGCGCGCGGCGGCGTTGCAGGCTCCGCGCGGTTGGCGCGGCTATCTCGCGACGGGGCATTTGCCCGATGGCGCGGCGCTGGAATATGTGTTTCGCGCGATCACACCGCCCGGTCGCCCGCGCCGCTTCGACGCGCGGTTCTTTCTGGTGCGCGCCGAGGCGCTGGCCTCGGACCCCGATGATTTCTCCGGCGCCGAGGATGAGTTGAGCCACCTGCAATGGGTTGGCCTCGACGACGTGCGCGGCTTTGACATGCCGTTCATCACCGAGGTCGTGCTGTCCGAACTGACCGCCCGCGTTCAGGGCCGCGCCACACCCGGCGTGCCGTTTTTCGACAATTCCACCGCCGAAAGCCGGTTTCGCCGCTTGTAGGTTTTTCCGGAAAACGGGGCACTTGGCCTAGCCCGGCCAGGCCGCCCAGAACACCAATCCGATCGACAAAACGATCAACGCGATCCCGATCACCTCGTTGCGCGATGTCTTTTCGCGCAGCCAGAAGGCCGAGAACACGAACGTGAACACCAGCTCGATCTGGCCCACTGCTTTGACATAGGCTGCCGTTTGCAAGGCAAAGGCCGTGAACCACGCCAGCGATCCCAGCATCGAGGTCAGCCCCGTCAACGCGCAGATCCGCCACGCCGCCCCCACGCGCGCGATCTCGCCGCGCTCGCGCATTCCCAGATACACACCTAAAGTCACGCTTTGCACGATGGTCGCCGTCAAAAGCGCCAAAGCCGCGCGCAACGGCGCGTCGCCGCCCTCCAACGCCAGCGTCGCACCGCGGTAACACACCGCCGAGACGCCGAACAAAAGCCCCGACGCCAACCCATAGCCAGAGGCCGCGTTGAACACCCGCGCCGTCCACGGCAGGCCGGTGTCGCCGGGCGGATCCGACAGGGCCAGCACCCCCGCAAAGCCCACCGCAATGGCCAGCAGTACGGGGGGCGACACGGCCTCGCCCAACACCACCAATCCGATCAGCGCCGTGAGGATCACCTCGGATTTCTTCAACGTTATGCCGACATAGAAATTCCGCCGCGCAAAAAGCGCCACCACACAAGCCGTGGCCAGCATCTGCGCCAGCGCGCCGATCACCACGAACCGCCAGTATCCCGCCCCCGGCACCGGCCAGCTCTGTCCACTGACCGCCTTGTAGGCCACAAGCGTCACCGCCACGAACGGCACCGCAAAGGCAAACCGCGCCCAGGTCGCGCCCCCCGTCGACAGCGTCGTCACCTTCAACTGCCGCTGCAACACGAACCGCAGGTTCTGCATGAACGCGGCAAAGACAGAGGCGATGATCCACAAAGGCATGACGCCTGCCTGCCGCCTCAGCCGCGCGCCCGCAATCTATTTCTGCGGGTAAAGCGGGTGGGCGACCGGATCTTTTGCGCGCAGCAGGTGGCGGCGCAGGATCTGCGCATAGCTGTCATACCGATAGCCACCGTTGCGCCGCAGATACCGGGCGCGGTTGTTGAAATAAAGCGACGGCAGGCGATACCACGCCACATTGGGGTGCATGTGATGCACGACATGCAGGTTGTTGTTGAGGAACAGGAACGCCAGAATTCCGCGATCCTCGATGATCACACTGCGCCCACCCGCGCGGGTATGGGCCTGATGCTCCAGGAACGTGCGGATCTTCAGAAGGCTCAGGCCCCCGTAACACGCCACCAGATAGGCCCAGACCGGCAGCGGCGTCGCCACCACCACGGCCAGCACCGCCGCGCCCGTCGCCAGATGCGCCACCCACGCCCACACTACGCCCCGCGCGCCGCCCCGGATCAACCGCACCTCGCCGGCCATGAACACGCTCTGCCCGATCAACGGACCCAGGACCATCCGCCCCAGCAACGTGTTGTTCCAGGCCATGACCGCGCGCACCGGCGCCGCCATCCGCGCCCATTGCACGGGGTCGAGGTAATTGCTTTCGGGGTCCTCATACGGGTCGGTCAGGGTCGCATCCCGATGATGCGCCAGATGCGTGTCGCGGAACCGTATATACGGAACAGCCAGGTTCAGGCTCGTATAGACAAGCGGCTCGCCCCACCGCCGGTCGCCGAACGGATGCCCGTGCAACACCTCATGCTGAAGCGACGCCTGCAGCGCGATCATCAGCGCCAGCACCGGCACCGCCGCCCAAACCGGCATGAAAAGCGCCCCCGACCAGACGCAATAACACATTCCGATCAGCGCAAGTGTCGGCCACTCGATCCGCATGATCTCTCCTGAGGATGTCCATTGGCGGCGCGTCCCGTGCGCCACATCGCAACCTTATGCCCCCTTGCGCGCGGGGTGCAGGCCGTGTTTTCTCCACATGAAACCAACAAAGTTTGATAATTCCAACAATGCTGCAAGAACTCGACAAACGAGACCGCGCGCGCCTGTTTCGGGATCGCCTCGGCACCGCCCTGATCACCTCAGGGATCAGTCGCGCCGCGCTGGCCCGCGCCGTGCGCGTCGACCGCTCCACCGTCACGCAGATCCTCGCGGGTGAGACCGGGCGCATCCCCGGCGGCCATGTCGTCGCGGCCTGCGCGCAGGCGTTGGATGTGTCCGCCGATTGGCTTCTGGGCCTCACCGACCGCCCCGAACAGGCGGGCAAATTGCTCGAAAGCTCGCTCTCGATTTCCGAGACCGGGCGTGCCACCACCCTCGATGATCAGATTTTCGAATGGCAACGCGAGGCCGAGGGCTACAAGATCCGCCATGTCCCCGCGACCCTGCCCGATGTGCTCAAGACCAACGCGATGCTGCAATGGGAATACGCGCCGATCACCCACAAACGCCCCGAGGCCGCGATCCATGCCGCCGCCGAACGGCTCGATTGGCTGCGCCTCACCGAAAGCGATTACGAGATGGCCCTTCCGATCCACGAACTGGACAGTTTCGCGCGTGGCGAGGGGTATTACGCGGGCCTCGACCCCGCGATCCGCACCGCGCAACTCGACTGGATGGCGCAGGTCTATGACCGCCTCTACCCCGGCCTGCGGATTTTCCTGTTCGATGCCCGCACCGTGTTCTCCGCCCCCGTCACCGTGTTCGGACCCAAGATGGCGGTGATCTACATGGGCCAGCATTACCTCGCCTTCCGCGACCGCGACCGGGTGCGCGCCATCTCGCGCCATTTCGACGGATTGGTGCGCGAGGCCAGCGTCTCCGCCCGCGACATCCCCGCCCTGCTCGACCGCCTGAAAGGGGCCGTCGCATGAATGCGCTGCATGACAAGATCGGCCAATCCCTCGGGGCCTCGCGCTGGATCACCGTCGAGCAGGCCCGCATCGACACCTTCGCCGACGTGACCGAGGATCGCCAGTTCATCCATATCGACCCCGCCGCCGCCGCGCATGGCCCCTATGGCGGCACCATCGCGCATGGTTTTCTAAGCCTGTCGCTCCTGTCCACCCTCGCCTATGACGTCATGCCCGAGCTCGGGCCTTACAAAAGCTCGATCAACTACGGCTTCGACCGGGTCCGGTTCCTCGCCGCCGTCCCCTCCGGCGCGCGGCTCCGGGCGCAGTTCACCGTCGCGGACGTGACCGAAAAGGCCCCCGATCGCGTGTTGGTCAAATTGTCGGTCTCGCTTGACATCGACGGCGCGGACAAACCCGCGCTCCTGGCCGATTGGCTGGTGCTCCTGCACCTCTGACGCAGGGCCCGAACGCCGCTCACCTTTGCCCGACGAACCGCCCGCCCCCCTCAGGCACGGGCAAATCGCGATGCGCCGCGCATGCCCGGTCCAGCCACGCCCCCACATCCGCGCGCGGCTCCGCCGACCGCCGCGTGCCCAAATCCATATGCAGCAACAATTGCTCTCCCGTTGCGCAAAGCGCGCCCGCCACGAACAACTCATGCCAGACATGCAGCTTCTTGCCCCCGCCCTCCAAAACCCGCGTGCGCACCTCGATCAGATCGCCGATATCAACCTCGCCCAGATGTCGGATATGCGTCTCGACCGTGAACACCGAATGCCCCGCCGCCACACATTCCGCATCCATCCCCGCCCATTCCAGCATCTGATCCGTCGCATCGGAAAACGCACGCAGGTAATGCGCCTCGTTCATATGCCCGTTGTAATCCACCCAATCGCGCGGCACCTCCATCGCCAGCGTCACGATGGGCGCACGCACATCCTCCGGGGCCTGCAATCCGCCCGCGGCCTTGGGCACGGCCACACCAACAAGGCTCGCGACCAGATCCGCCATCACCGCGCCAAAGGCCACATGCGCCTCCGCCTCCCAATGCACGCCATCCACCTCCGACACCGCCACATGCGCGCCCGCATCGACAAACGTGGCCCCCACCACCCGCTCCGCCGCGTCGCGGATATGCCCGGCCAAGCCCACCTGCCGCGCCTGCGCGCCCGCGAAGGCCTCCGCCAACACACCCGTCTCGCACACCGGCGGCGGCGCAACCGCGACCAATTCCACCCCCGGCAACACCGCGCGCGTCTCGCGCAGCAACCGCTCGACCGATTTCCCGATGTCAAACGCGCTCGTCGCAAAACGCGGCTTCAGGTCATTGGTCCCCAGCATCACAATCACCAGATCCAGCGGCACATGGCTCAGAAGGACCGCCGGCAAAACCTCCACGCCATTGCGATTGCCGCCATCGACGGGGTCGTGAAACACCGTCGTGCGCCCCGGCAACCCTTCGCAGATCACCCGATGCCTCGGCCCCAACGCCTGCGCCATCACCTCCGGCCAACGCGTGTCCTCGCCATAACGATCGAACCCGCCCAGCACCCGCAACGGCTTGGTGCCATGGGAATTGCTGTCCCCGAACACAAGAATATTGGCCATGCCATCCTCCCCGATTACGCGCCCCCGCCCGATTACGCGCCCCCGCCCGATTACGCGCCCCCGCCCGATCGCACCTCACAGTGACGCCGCCCGGATCGGCGCGCAACCCGCCCCTCTTTGTTCCCCGAACATGCCGGGGGAGCCCGCAGGGCGGGGGCAGCGCCCCCAAGACCGGCACGCCTCTAATCGGCCCGCATCAGATCCGCCGCCAGCCGCGCCCATTCCGCATAGATCGCAGGGCCGGGATGAAACCCGTCCTCCGCCATCTGCGACACGTCATCGGTGAAATCCATCGGCAGGAACCGCGCGCCCGGCTGTGCCTGCGCGAGCCTGCGGATCAGTGCATCGAACTGCGCCACCCGGGCACCCAACACATCGCGCAACGGGCGCGGCAACAGGGGAAAGAACCCAACCGGCGGCAGGCCCGAACAGACCACGCATCGCGCCCCGAACCGCCCCACCAACACCCGCAACAACGCCGCATAATCACGCGCGAAGGTCCGCGCCGCCCGTCCGTTCTTGGCGTCATTCACGCCCAGACACACCAACACGCAGTCGAACGCGCCCGGCTCATCCTCCAGCATCGCCAAAACATCCGGCACCACCGCGCCCGAGCGCGCCACAAGCCGCCATTGCACCACATGATCGCGCGCCAACTCCGCCGACAACCGCCCCGACAACGCCGCGCCCTGCGTCGTCACTCCGCCCCCCGCCGCCGAAGAATCGCCCACGATCAGAAGCCTCAGCGCAGGCCCCGCCTCCCCCGCCTGCCCCTCACGGGCGCCCCCCGCCGCCGGCCACCGGGCCGCCCGCCGCCGCCCCCCGATCAATTGCGGCACCAGGATCGGAGACAGGACAACAGCCCGCCAAAGCGCCATGTGACACCCTCCTCAGGACCCTTTCAATACGGGCCCCCTCAATAAGGCCCCCCCCTCAATAAGGCATAGGATGCGCGCGATGCGCCGCATCGAGATCGGCCAACACCTCATCGCCCAACACAAGATCCGCCCCGTCGAGGATGTGACGCAATTGCGCGCTGGTCGTCGCGCCAAAGATCGTCGACACCGCGAACGGGCGCTGCACCGTGAACGCCAGCGCCATATGCACCGGGTCCAGCCCGTGCTTTTGCGCCACGCCCAGACAGGCCGCCGCCGCCTCGAACGCGCGCGCGGTCTTGCGCCCGCCCAATTCCGGGCTCAGCGCCATCCGGCTGCCCTCGGGCACCGCGCCGCCCTGATACTTGCCGGTCAAAAGCCCCGTGGCCAGCGGCGAAAACGCCAGCAGCGTCACCCGCTCATGGAAGGACAATTCGCCCAGATCAGTGTCATACATCCGGCACAGCAGCGAATATTCGTTCTGCACCGTTTGCACCCGTGGCAAGCCATGCTCTTCCGACAGGCGCAGCCATTGCGCCGTGCCCCACGCGCTCTCGTTGGACAGCGCGAAATGGCGCAACTTGCCCGCCGTCACGGCCCGCCCCGCCGCCTCCAGAACATCGTGCATATTGGCCAGGATCTCCGCCTTGTCGCCCTGCGGCCGATAGCTCCAGTTCTGCCGGAACATATAGCTGCCCCGGTTCGGCCAATGCAGCTGATAGATGTCGATGTAATCGGTCTGCAACCGCTTGAGCGACCCTTCCAGGGCCTGCGTGAACGTCTCGCCCGTGATCGGCTGGCCAAACCGCACGAACCGCTCGTTCAGGCCCGAGATCTTCGTGGCCAGCTTGTAATCCGCCCGCCGCGCGCGATGGGCACCGTTCCAATTCCCGATCACCGTTTCCGTAAGGCCCACCGTCTCGGCCTTCACCGGATTGACCGGATACATCTCGGCGGTGTCGACCACATCGATCCCGGCCTCAAGCGCCATATCCATCTGCGCATGCGCCTCCGGCTCGGGCGTCTGCGTGCCCCAGGTCATCGTGCCAAGGCAGTAATCGGTGATTGTCTCGTCGGTCGTGCCAAGGGGGATGTGGCGCATCGCGGGGTCCTTTTGTCTCGCTGCAGGTGCGCGGACCCTAACGATGGCGGGACGGAGGGCAAGGGCACTCGGCCTCTCCCCCCTCACCCCGAGAAATGACACCACGCCGGATCGCCACTTGAGAACATAACACGAACATCTATACTGAACCCCATGGATATCACCCGCATCACCCGCCACTCCCATCGCACGGCCCGCCCCGGCCTGCGGCTTCTGGATCGCTTCGATCTGGCTGGCGCGCGCGCGCATGAATTCTGCGGCCCCGCCCGCCGCCGCCTCGCGCTGTGGCTCGCGCAAACCGGCACGCGTGAGGTGCTCTGGATCCGCCCCGACTGGCACCCCGACCGGCTGCATATGGCCGGTGTCCGGGCCGAGATCGACCCGGGCCGCCTGATCTTCACCGAATGCTGCCGACCCGCCGATCTTTTGTGGTGCATGGAAGAGGCCCTGCGCGCGGGCCTGCTGGATCTGGTGATCTGCGATCTGCCCGAGCCGCCGGGCCTGACGCCCGTCCGCCGCCTCCACCTCGCCGCCGAGGCCGGGGCCGAGCGCGGCGGCCGCGCGCCCCTTGGCCTTCTGCTGACCCCGGGCGACGGCGGCGCGCCGGGGGTGGAAACCCGCTGGCACCTCTCCCCCAAACACCACCCGGAAGCCGAGGCCTGGCATCTCGCCCCCCAGCGCGCCCGCGACGCAGCACCCGCCCACTGGCCCATCACCCGCACGCAGGCGGGCGCCCCGCAGGTCGACAAACTCAGCGCCGCCGCCGACCTGCAACCGGTCTGAACCACGACCCAGCCGCCCCCGACAGACACGACCAACCCGCCACCAAAGCCCCCGTTTGTCGCCCGACCATCGCCCATCCGGCGCATATCCGCGCCAAGGCCGCATCACATGCACTCGCCGTCCCATCCAAGCCGCTGAACCCTTTCGCACCGGCAATCGCGTCGCCCCCCCCCCCCCCCCCCCCCACAAAAAAAAAAAACCCGCCCCCCCCCCCCCGCCCGCCGAGACCGGCGCCCCCCAAACCCCGGCCCGCCCCCCTTCAACATCGCCATAGTAGGACAACGCGGGCG
>CAZPJO010000052.1:0-2096 GCA_964586895.1 uncultured Roseicyclus sp. | reverse complement strand
CACCCACGCACCACCCATGTCGCAAACAGACGCGCCGCGCCGCCCGCGCGCGCCTAGACCAGAGCCACCCAAACCCGGACCGGCCCCATGCGCCTGCTGATCTCTTTCGCCGCCCTCTTCCTCTCCGTCATTCTGCTACAGCTCTCCTCCGGCGGCGTCGGCCCGCTCGATGTCCTTTCGGGTGCCGAGCTCGGCTTCTCCTCCGGTCAGATCGGCCTCCTGGGCTCCGCGCATTTTCTGGGGTTTTTCGCAGGCTGCTGGTGGGCGCCCCGCCTTATGGGGTCGGTCGGCCATTCGCGCGCCTTCGCCGTGTTCACCGCCACCGGCGCAATCGCCCTGATCGCGCATATGATGCTTGTCGATGCCTACGCCTGGGCGCTCATGCGGGTCGGCACGGGGCTTTGCATCGCGGGCTGCTACACGGTGATCGAGGCCTGGCTGCAGGCCAAGGTCACCAACCAGACGCGCGGCCGCGCCATGGGCATCTACCGCATGGTCGACACCGGCGGATCGTTCGCCGCGCAGCTGATGATCGCGGTCCTGACGCCCGCCTCCTATGTCTCCTACAACCTGCTGGCGATCCTGTGCTGCGCGGCGCTTTTGCCGCTGGCCCTGACCCGCCTGCCGCAGCCCGAAACACCGGCCGCGCCCCGCTTGCGCCCCTCGCTGGCCTGGCGACTTTCGCCGCTTGCCGTGGCGGGCGTCATGGTTGCGGGCGTCTCGGGCGCGGCCTTCCGCATGATCGGGCCGCTCTATGGCACCGAAGTGGGCCTGCGCGCCGACGAAATCGGCCTGTTTCTCGCCGCTTTCGTCCTCGGCGGTGCGCTGGCGCAATGGCCCGCGGGCTGGCTGGCCGACCGTTTCCCGCGCCGTAATGTCCTGATCTGGCTGTCCATCGCCTCCGCGCTGGCCTGCGCCGTCACCGTGGCCGTGCCCGCCTTCGGGCCCGCCGGCATCTTCGCCGCCTCGTTCCTCTTTGGCGCGACGACGTTCCCGATCTACTCGGTCTCCGCCGCGCATGCGCACGATTGGGCCGACGACACGCAACGGGTCGAACTTTCCGCCGCGCTGATGTTCTTCTATGCCACCGGTGCCATCGCGGCCCCGCTCGCGACCTCGGCGCTGATCACCGCCTTTGGCCCGGCGGCCTTGTTCTACTTCATCTCCGCCGCGCATATTGCACTCATCGCCTTCAGCCTCCTGCGCATGCGCCGTCGCGCGCCGACCGCACATCGCCGCCCCTACGTCTGGATCCCGCGCACTTCGTTCCTCGTCGGTCGCCTGTTCCGCAGATCCGACGACGACCGCCCCCCGAACGGCTGAACCGCGACGGGGGTCTGGCCCCCGCGCGTCCGGGGCGCTAAAGGCATGGGCCAACGCATCCGGCAGGGGCCTTTCTTCATGGCGCGCACGCTCATCACCTCGGCAATCCCATATATCAACGGGATCAAACACCTCGGCAATCTCATCGGCAGTCAGCTTCCCGCTGATCTCTACGCCCGCTACCTGCGCGCGCGTGGCCAGGAGGTCCTGTTTCTGTGTGCCACCGACGAACACGGCACCCCGGCAGAGCTTGCCGCCGCCAAGGCCGGCAAACCAGTGGCCTAGTATTGCGCCGAGATGTGGGCCGTGCAGGCAGAACTTGCCCGCGGCTTCCGGCTCAGCTTCGATCATTTCGGGCGATCTTCCTCGCCACAGAACCACGAACTGACCCAACATTTCGCCGGCCGGCTTGCCGATGCGGGCCTGATCTCGGAAGTCTCCGAGAAACAGGTCTATTCCAACGCCGATGGCCGCTTTCTGCCCGACCGCTATATCGAGGGCACCTGCCCGAACTGCGGCTACGACAAGGCGCGCGGCGACCAATGCGAAAACTGCACCAAACAACTTGACCCGACCGACCTGATCGATCCGCGGTCGGCGATCTCCGGCTCCACCGATCTGGAGGTCCGCGAAACAAAACACCTCTACCTGCGTCAATCGCAGCTGCGCGGACAGCTGAGCGATTGGATTGCGTCCAAATCCGACTGGCCGATTCTTACAACCTCAATCGCCAAGAAATGGTTAAACGACGGCGACGGATTGCAGGACCGCGG
>CAZPJO010000051.1:0-10784 GCA_964586895.1 uncultured Roseicyclus sp. | reverse complement strand
TTCCGCCACCTGGGCAGGTGTCGTGAGAGCGGCTGATATATCCCGTCCAGGACCGCGTCAATAGACCTGCTCGAAGAAGATGCCGATACTTGAGTTGCCGTCCGATCCGACGCTGCCGCGCGCGGTGATATTCGGTGTCAGATCGATGTTGAGCGACAGGTCGGCGTCCCCTTGGGCGTTGACCGTCACGTCGGTGTAGATGTTTTCCGACAGGTAGCGGCCCGCGGTGACGGCGGCGTTGCCTTCGTCATCGGTGGACAGGTCGAGATCGTCGAGGCCAAGGCCATCGCGCAGCCCGGCGATGAAGCCGGAATTGGTCGAGCCGCCCGCGAGCGACGTTGCAGCGTCGGCGAGTTGCAGAAGTTGCAGCGGCGAGAGGCCAGAAACCGATCGACCAAAGAGAAGTTGGGCGAGCACCTCATCCTCGGGCAGGGACGGGTCGGAGGAGAACGTGATGTCGGGGTTCGAGGCAGGGCCTTCGACACCGATGGTGATCTCGTAGCCGGAGGCGCGGCTGACGGCGGCGAGGCGTAGAAACGGGTCGAAACTGCCTTGCAGGGTCGCTTGGCCCTCAACGAAGTCGAGGCGGGTGCCAAGCACGGAAAGCCTGCCGCGCACCAGTTCGAATTGCCCGGTGGGGATGACATTGGCGGTGGATCCGAAAATCCGGATCGCGCCGCCGAATTCTGCATCGATCCCGCGCCCGCGCAGGAAGATACGGCCAGGCGCGTTGATTTCGATGTCGAGCGCGGTGGAGGGGCTGCCACCGGATGCGCCGCCTGTTGTTCCGCGCCCAAGCAGGCCCGCAAAGCGACGTGTCGCGCGTTCTTCGGGTGTCTCACCGATATGGCGGATGTCGGGAATGGCGGCACTTCCGGCGAGGCTGGCTTCGGGGACGCGGATCTCGGTCTCGCCCAGGGTGATATTGCCGGACACGCGGGGGCCGCGCGCGAGCGGGCCGCTGATCGACAGGTCGGCGCGGGAGATACGGGCATCGTAAAGGGTCGGGTCCACGATGCGCCCATCGACCAGCGATACGTTGATCTGTCCGTCGATGCCGGGGCTGGACAGGTTGATGGAGCCTTGCGTCGTCAACTGCCCGCCAGTCGACAAAGCGCCATTGGCGTTCAAACTGACCTGCCCGCCCGAGATTTGCGCGGTCAGGCCGACGTTTTCCACGGCGAGTGCGAAGGTCGGAACAGAGACACGGGCGTCGTTGCTGAACACCCGACCGCTCAGCGCGGGCAGGCCGGGCGTGCCCAACATGGCAAGGTCGAAGCCAAGCGTGCCGCGGATCGAGCGGGGTTCGATATATTGGTTTGCAAGCGCAAGCGGAGCCTGCCCGTTCAGGCGCAGATCGACCGCACCCGCCGGAAGGCCAAAGCGGCCCGCGACGTTCGCATTCATGCCACCGGGCCCACCGAGGTCGGCCACCACTTGCCAGGGGTCCTCTCCCTGTCGGGTCAGAAGGGCATCGGCGCTGACCGGGCCGGAGAGCGCATCGGTGAACAGGCCAACATTGGCAAGGCGCGCATCGACATCCACGCGGCTTTCGGTCGGGCTGAGGCTGGCGTCGCCGGTCACCGTGAGTTCCGGGTTGCGCAGGCTGAGCTCGGTCAGGTTGAACACATCGCCGGTGCGGGTGGCGGTGGCGGAGAGATCTGTGCGACCTGACAAGAGCCGGGGCGGGATGCCGTTCCCAACGTTCAGGCCGACGGCCGAGGCCGCGACATCAAGCGCGAAATCGCCGCTTTCCGCATCGAACGTGCCGGTCGTGGTGGCGGCGATCTGGTTCGGGCCGGTCAGCGAGACATCGACATCAAAGGGATCTGTCGCGGTGCGGGCGACATCGGCGGTGATCGCCACGGGGCCGGACAGGATATCGGTGAAATACCCGACTTCGCGCAGGTCGAAGGCAAGGGATGCTTCGGTGTCGCCGGAGGTGACGGAGGCCTCACCCACCAAATCCAGTTCGGCGTTTTGAAGGGTCAGCGCACGCAGCGTCAGCCCTTCGGTCGAGCGGGTGACATCGGCGGAGAGCCGGGTGTCGCCTGCAAAGAGTTCAGCAGGGAGCGCATCGACAAAGCGCAGGTCGGTGCCGGTGCCGCCAATTGCAAGGTCGAACGCGCCCGAAAGCGGCTCTACACCGCCGGATAGGGTCAAATTGGCCGCGCCGTCGAGTGGTTGGTTCGCAATCGCAGCGAAACGAGACAGCTCGGCGATTTCGGCGGCCAGATCGAGGCTGACATCAATGGCGTTTTCCCCGCTCTGGGCGGAAATCGCACCGGCGAGGCTGAGGTCGCCGGAGTCAAAATCCAAGTCCGACAGGATGAGCGGTGCGCCATTGATCCACGACAGATTGGAGGTCAGCGAGACGCGATCGCCCAGCGCTTCGGCGAGCGCGGGATCGGTGTGCAGGAGACCGGAGAGGGCGGCGGAGAATTCGGCCGCTGCGGCTTCAACGCCGGTATCGGTGATGTCGGCGGCCCCTTCGAACCGCAGCTCGCCGGATTGAACAGACAGATCATCCACGGACAGGTCGGCCAGATCCACCACCAGGCTGAACGCGTCATCGGCGGCGCGATCAAAGGTGATTTGAAGATCCGCTGACGCGAGATTGGCGTCCGTGCCACCAACCGGAAGCCGCACGCGGTTGCCGTCGGGCGGCGCGATCCGACCGGTCAGGTCAACCATTTCGGGCAATCCCCCGGCGGTCAGGGCCACGTTGCCGTCAAGGTTCAGCGCGGCGGACGCAAGGCTCAGGTCATTAAGCATCACGCCGCCTTCGGCCTGCTGGCGGACCTGAGCCCGCAGGCGCGTGTCGTCGCCGAAGAAATCCTGATAATCGGGCAGCAGGAGGGGGCGGATATCGCCACCCAGATCCACCGTGACCAGTTGATCGCCATCGTCGGTCATGGATGAGATGACCTGACCGGCGAAGCGGTCTTCGCCCTGGGTTTGCAGGGTGATCTGACTTGTGAAGTCGGTGATCGGGCCTTCGCCCTCAATGGCGAGGCTGAGGTCCGGGCGACCCGGCAGGCCAAGCAATTCTGCGGCCAGCCCATTTTCGGGTTCGCTGAGTCGAAGGGACAGGGCCAAATCGCGACTGGTGTTGTCGTAAGCCGCCGACAGGGTGAAAGACCCGCCCGGTCCGTCGAGCCGATCCAGCGCGATCTCGGTCGATCCGGCCCCGCCGATCAATTCTGCGGACCCTTCAACGGCAAGCGTTGCAGGCAGACCCAGAAGCGCTTCGCCCAACACGACTTCGGCGATGGAAAGTTGCCCCAGCTCGATACTCACGGGGAGGTCGGGCAGCGCAAAGGGGGTCGCTTCGGCATCGGCCAGTTCAACGCTGGTGTCGGCCAGTGGCGGGCGCAGGATTTCAAGGCGATCCGCGGTTAGCGCGTTGACCTCAAGCGCGCCGGTCAGCAGCGCAGAGCGGGACCAGTCCAGCGTTGCATTTTCGAGCGTCAGCCAGACCCCATCGGCATCGGCGATGGTCAGGCGATCCAGCTGCGCCTCGGACGAGAGGACACCACGAAAGCCTTCGATGCTGATCTGCCGGGCGGCCCCATCGGAGAGTTGTTCTTCGAGGAACCGCACAAGGCGCGAGCGATCATCATCCTGCGCAAGCAGCGCGGTCGGAAACAGGATCAGCAGAGCGATACAGAGAGCGTGTCGCATCAGAAGCTGTGCCCGATGCCGATATAGAGGAACAGAT
Organism: uncultured Roseicyclus sp.; assembly: GCA_964586895.1. Taxonomy (GTDB): domain Bacteria; phylum Pseudomonadota; class Alphaproteobacteria; order Rhodobacterales; family Rhodobacteraceae; genus Gymnodinialimonas. The sequence continues at coordinate 7,063 of CAZPJO010000051.1, read as the reverse complement.
CCTCGCCGACACCGTCGCCGCGCAGGGGCGTTGCGACATCCACGCGGATGGGGCCGAACGGCGTGGCGTAGCGCAGGCCAAGCCCGCCGCCCGCGTGCCAATCGCCATCGGTGCCGGCGGCGTCGGCCCCGACAAACCCGGCGTCCGCGAAGGCCACGAGGCCGAAATTCGTATCGCCGATGTCTTGCCGGAATTCCGTGGAAAGCCCCGCAAAGCTGCGGCCGCCCGTGTCTTCGCCAAGCTGTGTCGCGCCAAGTGATTGGAACGCTTGGCCCCGAACGGTGCCCGCGCCACCGGAGAAGAACAGGAAACTTGGCGGGATTTCATCGATGTCGCCGCCCACAACACTTCCGGCTTGCGCGCGCAACGCGATGCGGCTGGCGCGATCTTCGCCAAACCCGAAATACGCCCGCGCATCGACAAAACCGCGCGCGCCCGCATTGCCGCTGTCGCTTATGAACGGCGTGGTGGACGCTTCGATGAAGAACAGGCGTCGCGCATCAAGCGGGTCTTCGCGGCGGTCCCAGGTCAGCATGGCGGGCAGGGAAAACAGGGTGACTTGCCGGTCGCCGAATTGATCGTCGATATCAAAGAAGGTCACACCGACACCGGCGGACCCGGTCAGCGTTCGGGTGAACCGATGCTCGACGCCCGTTTCGGCACCGATGGTGGTCTGGGTGAAGGCGGGTTCATCAAGGAATTCTACGCCAAGTTCGGCGAAGAATGTCGTATCGGGCGTGAAGGTCGCGGGCCGCGAAAAGCGCAGGCCAAGCGAGGCGTCGATGCCGCCGACGTCATCTGCGGTAATGCCCTCGGATCCGACGCCGCTGATCTCGCCTTCGACGCGCAGGCGCTCGGCCCCGCCGAACAGGTTGCGGTGCAGCCAGAAGGCGCTGACGCCGAGGCCATCGTCGGTGGAAAACTCGACGCCGCCGCCAAAGCGGCGTGGCAGGCTTTCGACCAAAGTGGCGGTGATATCCATCGTCCCGTCCGGGCCCACGTCCCCCTCTTGCAGGGCGATGCCCGAGAAAACCCCGGTGTCTTGCAGACGCGCTTCCACCCGGGCGAGCGTTTCAGGCGAAAAGACATCCCCTTCGGGCAGCCCGGCAATCGCGCGGATGCGATCGGGCCTCATCCGGTCATGGCCTTCTGGGTCAAGCGTGCCAAAGCGGACGACCTGCCCCGGTTCGATCCGGACGCGTACATCAAGGACCGCCTCGCCGTTGCGGGCGGTGATCTGTTGATCTGCGACATCTGCATTGGCCCGCCCGGCCAGGCGCCAGGCCTCGATCGCGGCGGCGGTTGTGTCGCGCAGCAAAGGGGTCGAGGCCGGGCCACCGGTGCGGAAATCCTCTGGCAGCTCGGTGGAGGAGGCCAGTGGCCCGATCTCCGCCGTTCCCAGCACGAAATCCGGTCCCGTCGAGATGCGGATGGTGACGTTGGTGACGGATTGGGGCGCGCCGAACGGAGGAATGCGCGCGGCTTCGCGCCCGTCGACATCGATCCGGACCACGGGAGAGAAATGGCCCGCGTCATAAAGCGCCGCCACCAGACGGCCGTAATCGGCCCGGGCCGCGGCCACGATATCCTGTGCGGTGCGCGGGTCTTCGGTTTCTTGCAAAAGAAGCGAAGATGCACGCAGGCGATCCTGTAGATCTTCGTCGGCATCGGGTGCCAGAAGCTGGACGTTTTGGGCAAGCGCCGGGCCAAGGCCAAGGCTCAACACCGTTGCAAATAACAATGATTTTCGCGCAGACATGCCAACGTGGTAATTTGCCATGACGGTAAACGCCAGCGGTATAGCAACGGTTCCCCGCCAACGCGCGAAAAGTTGAGACGTTTTGCGCCTTGCTGCAACCAGAGCGGGACCGTATCACCGGCACGAAGCGATCAAGGGAGCCTGAGATGGCCAAACTCGTCACCATTTTCGGCGGATCGGGCTTTGTGGGCCGGTACATCGCCCGCCGTATGGCCAAAGAAGGCTGGCGCGTGCGTGTCGCCGTGCGCCGCCCGAATGAGGCGTTGTTCGTAAAGCCTTACGGTGTTGTGGGTCAGGTCGAACCGATCCTTGCCAATATCCGCGACGATGCGTCGGTGCGCGCCGCGATCCACGGTGCGGATGCCGTGGTGAATTGCGTCGGCACGTTCGACGCGCGCGGCAATAACAATTTCGACGCGGTTCAGGACGAAGGTGCCGCGCGCATCGCCCGGATCGCGGCCGAGGAAGAAGCCGCGACGATGGTTCATATCTCGGCCATCGGCGCGGACGAAGAGGGGGGCAGCCTTTATGCCCGGTCCAAGGGACGCGGCGAGGCGGCTGTGCTTGACGCGTTTCCGACGGCGATGATCCTGCGTCCGTCGGTGGTCTTCGGACCCGAGGATCAGTTCTTCAACCGGTTCGCCGGGATGAGCCGACTTGGACCGGTTCTGCCTGTGGCCGGTGCCGATACGCGGTTTCAGCCGGTCTATGTGGACGATATCGCGCGCGCCGCGGTGAAGGGCATTACCGGTCAGGCGCGGGGCACGTTCGAGCTTGGCGGGCCGGATGTCGAAAGTTTCCGCGCGTTGATGCAGCGCATGCTGCGCGTGATCCGGCGGCGTCGTTTGGTTTTGAACATCCCGTTCTTTGCAGCGTCCATCATGGGCTTTGTGTTCGACACGGTTCAGACAGTGACAGGCGGATTGGTGCACAATGGGGTCCTGACACTGGATCAGGTGCGCTCGCTGCGCAGTGACAATGTGGTGTCTGACGGTGCGCAGGGCTTTGCAGAGCTTGGGATCACGCCGACCGCGATGGAAGCGGTCCTGGAAGAGTATCTTTATGCCTTCCGGCCGTCGGGGCAATATTCCGACATCAAGGAAAGCGCGCGGAACCTGAGCGAAAGCTAGGTGTAAGCGATCCCCAGCAGGACAACGCCGAGGATGACGCGGTAAATCACGTAGGGCGTGAAACTGACGCTTTTCAGAAGCTTGAACATCAAGATCAACGCGACGAGTGCGGCCAGGAACGAAAAGCCCGCCGCGATTGCACCGTCGCGTGCGGCGGCAGCATCGGCTGTTGCAATCACCTCTGCCCCGGCGAAAACGCCCGATGCGATGATGGTTGGGATAGACATCAACATGGCAAGCCGTGCCGCACTTTCGCGGTCATATCCAAGGTAACGCCCGGCGGTGATCGTGATGCCACTGCGCGACGTGCCGGGGATCAATGCAATCGCCTGCCACAGGCCCATGACAATCGCATCGCGCGTTGTCCAATCGTCGGAACGTTTTTCCTGTGGCCCCTTTTGGTCGGCCCAGTAAAGGACAAGCCCGAAGATCAGCATGGTCCAGCCGATCACGGCGATGGACCGCAGGCTGTCGTAGATACCGGTCAGTTCAAGGACGAGACCGAAGAGGATGACGGGAATGGTGGCGATGACAAGCAGGAAGGCCAGCTTTGATCCTTGCGTGTCGATCTTGCCGGTCAGTAAGCGCGGGATGCCCAAAAGTGCCTTTTTCACGTCCCCCCAGAAGTAAAGGATCACGGCCCCAAGCGTGCCGACATGAACGGCCACATCTATGACCTGGCCCTGATCCTCGGCACCGGTGAGGGCAGGCAAGAGAATCAGGTGGCCGGAGGAGGAGACCGGCAGAAATTCGGTGATCCCTTGGATCAGAGCGAGAATGAGGAGATGAAGGAGGCTCATATTGGGTTACCGGCGGGCTTTTTTATAACGTTGATAATGAATGATAATTTCGAAAAAAGGTAATTCCTGCTGTCGTTTTTGGGCATGATTTCCAAGTTCGAGATCAAGACGCCACGCATCTATATCTAAATAGGTCAGCACTACTGTCTTTTTATCCCGAAACGAGGTGGGTATACGGGCGGTTCTGGTTAGGGAGCGGTGGTTTGGCTGAGCAACCCATGTTGAAATTTGTCACTGTTGGTAAGGAGATGCCCCAAAAGCGGGCGGCGGACCAGCGGAAAGAGGACTTCGCCGAAATCTACGGCGAGTATGCGCGTGAAAAAGCGGCGGAGCAGGCCGGGCGGTGCAGCCAATGCGGCGTGCCCTATTGCCAGTCGCATTGTCCGTTGCACAACAACATCCCCGATTGGCTGAAGCTGACTGCGGAAGGGCGCCTGCGCGAGGCCTATGAGGTCAGCCAGGCCACGAACACCTTCCCGGAGATCTGTGGCCGGATTTGCCCGCAGGACCGCCTGTGCGAAGGCAATTGCGTGATCGAACAATCGGGCCACGGCACCGTCACGATCGGCTCGGTCGAGAAATACATCACCGATACGGCCTGGGACGAGGGTTGGGTCATGCCCATCGCACCCTCGGTGGAGCGCCCCGAATCCGTGGGTATCATCGGTGGCGGGCCGGGGGGCCTTGCCGCGGCCGATATGCTGCGCCGTGCGGGCCTTCAGGTGACGGTTTACGACCGTTACGACCGCGCGGGCGGGCTGATGACCTATGGCATTCCGGGCTTCAAGCTTGAGAAAGACGTCGTGATGCGGCGCAACAAGTTGCTGGCCGATGGCGGCGTGAAGTTCGAGCTGAATTGTGATGTGGGACAAGACGTTACGCTGCCTGAATTGCGTGAAGAACATGACTTCGTGATCATCGCCACGGGCGTCTACAAGTCGCGCGACCTGCCTGGCCCGGGTGCCGGATCGAGCGGGATCATCCGCGCGATTGACTATCTCACGGCGTCGAACCGGAAGTCGTTCGGCGATGCCGTGCCCGAGTTCGACAGCGGCGAATTGAACGCCGAAGGCAAGCGGATCGTGGTGATCGGTGGCGGCGATACGGCGATGGATTGCGTGCGCACGGCGACGCGGCAGGGCGCGACCAGCGTCAAATGCCTCTACCGTCGGGACCGGGCCAACATGCCGGGATCGCAGCGCGAGGTGCAGAACGCGGAGGAGGAAGGCGTGGAATTCGTCTGGCTGTCCGCGCCGAAGGGCTTCACCGCTGCCGATGAGGCCGTGGACGGCGTGATGGTGCAGAAAATGCGCCTTGGCGCGCCCGACGTGACCGGCCGCCAATCGCCGGAAGTCATTGAAGGCGCTGATTATATCGAAGGCGCGGACATGGTGATCAAGGCGCTGGGCTTTGAGCCGGAGGACCTTCGGACGCTGTGGGATACGCCGGAGCTTCCGGTGACGCGGTGGGGCACGGTCAAGACCAAGCCGTTGACCCATGAAACCGACCTCGACGGCGTGTTCGCGGTGGGAGATATCGTGCGGGGTGCGTCGCTGGTTGTGTGGGCGATCCGGGACGGGCGCGAGGCCGCGGAAGCGATCCTTGAGCGTGTCGCGACGGCGCCGAAAACCGTGGCCGCCGAATGATCTTGCCCGGCGGTTTTCGCCGCTGGGCCCCCGTAATTTACGTGTAGTTTTTCTGTAGTTTTTTTGTAGTGCATCTACGGTTGAACGCTGATTTCGTGAAAACCCCAAAGGACAGGATTGCTGACCTGATGTGGCCCATTCGTAAACACTTGATGAACGCGGCGATGCTCGGGCTGCTGTCGGCGGTGCCTGCCGCCGCGCAGACGGGTGCAGAGACGTTCCCGGTGCCCGAGGGCTGCACGGCGTTTCTGACGGTGCAGTCGCGGTCGTGCCTGGTGTCGCATCACTGGCGCTGCGACGGCGATCCGCAGGGCAGCCATTGGCGGGTGACGCTGGATCAGGACGGGGCGTTTTACCTCAACTACACGGATGCGGAGTTCCGCTGGTTGCGCGCGTTCAATCTGCGCAGCGGCAGTCGGGATATCCTGATCGAGCCGGAAGACGATCCCGCCAGCCTCAGCGAGCTGTTGGCGACGGGCAGCGACACGATGGTGTTTTCGATCCGCGAAGAGCGTAACGACGGCACGTTCCGGCGCGATTACACCGGGTTCGACCGGCTGACCGGGGATCAGGTGACGATTGATGGCCGCGCGCTTCTGGTCACGGAATTCACGTATCAATGGGAAACGACGGGCGGCCCGCGCGTGACCGAGGGCACGCAATTCGTCTGGCGCGAGCGGGGCCTGTTTTTCGGCGGGTTAGAGACGGTCACGACGCCGGGCGGCGAGACGTTCGAAGGCAATTACAGCCCGGTGGAATTCCACGAGCCCGGCGATGCCGATTTCCTGACCACCGAGCCGGAATACGATTGCGGGTCGATCATGAGCGCGGCCCCGGCGGCCCCGGTTTGGAGGGTCGTGCGATGAGCATCGCCGATCCGTATCGGACCAAAGGGCAGCTTGCCGGTGCGTGCCTGTGCGGCGCGGTGAAGATAGAGGTCGATGGCGATCACATCGCCGCCGTGGGGATTTGCCATTGCGGGATTTGCCAACGCTCCAGCGGCGTGATCTGGGGCGCGTTTCAGGCGAACGCGGACGCGGTGACGGTGCGCGGCCCAGTGGCCAGCTATGCCGCGACCCCGTTTGCGACGCGGGTATTTTGCCCGACCTGCGGCAGCAACCTTTGGCTGCGCGACAATGAGGATGGGGCGGTTTACGAATTGATGCCCGCCCTGTTTCCCGATGCGGCGGCTTTCCCGCTGATTTCGGAAATCTACACTGATTGTGCCCCGTCCTATGCGGCCCTTGCCGGCGATCATCGGACGGCGACCAAGGCCGAGTACGAGGCCAAGAACCGCCATATCGAGGGAGACCTGAGATGACCCAATTCGACACAAACTGGGCCAAGGCCGAAGCTGAAAAGCGGGCCAAAATGGCGGAACAGAGCCTTTTCCGGGAGGAGCATGAACATGCGTCCTGCGGTGTGGGGCTTGTGGTTGCGATTGATGGCAAGCCGTCGCGCAAGGTGGTCGAAAACGGCATTGATGCGCTCAAGGCCGTCTGGCACCGCGGCGCGGTCGATGCCGATGGCAAGACCGGTGATGGCGCGGGTATTCACGTGCAGATCCCGGCGCATTTCTTCTACGATCAGGTGCGGCGCACGGGGCACGAGCCGCGCATGGACGAGTTGATGGCGGTCGGTCAGGTGTTCCTGCCACGCAATGACTTCGGCGCGCAGGAGACGTGCCGGACCATTGTGGAATCCGAAGTGTTGCGGATGGGGTATTAC
>CAZPJO010000050.1:8357-10814 GCA_964586895.1 uncultured Roseicyclus sp. | reverse complement strand
TTCACCCGGTCCGGGTTCACGCAGACATCCGACGAGCTGAGCACCGAAAACAGCGCCTCGTCGGGCGCACGGCCCGTGAAGGTGACGTGGTCCTGCAGGCCCAGATCCGCGGCCATCGCCTTGAGATCGTCAAGCGCCGGTCCCCCGCCCACCAGGACGAATTGCGTGTCATAGCCGCGCTCGAAGACCAATTCGCGCGCCGCCTCCAGCAGAAGGTCGAGACCTTCCTGATCGCCCATCACGCCCACGTAGCCCACCAGATGCTCGCGCCCGTTGCGCCAGCTGGGGTCGGGCTCCATCCGGTTGAGCCGCGTCAGGTCCGGCCCGGAGCGGACGACAAACACATCCTCGGACGCCTTGGACCCGCGCGTCATCGCGATCTCGCGGTAGCTTTCGTTGGTCGAGATCACCACATCCGCCGTGCGGAAATTCAGCCGCTCGAACAGGACCATCAGCTTCCAGAAGAAGCCGCGCTTGTTGAACTTGGCCTCGTAGAGCTCGGGGTTGATGTCGTGATGATCGAAGATGTAGCGCTTGCCGAACAGCTTGAACGGCCAGGCCACAAGGAAGATCAGATCGGGCGGATTACAGCCCTGGATCGTGTCTATTCCGCGGGTTCGGGCCACTTTCAGCGCCAGCCGCATCTCGTGCCAGAGCGCTGCGCCATATTCCACCAGATAGCCCGAGGCCCCCTTGGCATCGAGCGGCAGGGGGTGGCGATGGATATGCACCCCGTCCAGAAGCTCGTAGCGATCCTCATAGCCCTTGCCGGTCGGGCAGATCACCGACACTTCCGCGCCCGCCGCCGTCAGCGTGCGGCATTCGTGCCAGACGCGCCGATCGAACGGCAGCGGCAGGTTTTCCACGATGATCAGGATCTTGCGCCCCGCCAGCGGTTGTTCGGCCCGCACGGCATCCATCCGGGGCGTCGCCGAAGCGGCCCCGTCCATTGCGACAGCTTCGCTCACTTCAGGCTCCCCAGATCACGGGTCTCGGCCCCGCCAAGCGCCAGCTCCTTCACCGTGGCATTGGTCACGATGACCCGGGCGTAATCGCCCTTGCCCGCAGTGGCATCGGCATGGGCCTTGTCGACCAGCAGACGCTCAAGATCAGGCAGCTGGCTATAGGCATAGCCCAGGTTCGCCCCCACCAGCATGTCGGCGCGGATCGCGGGATCGTAAATCTCCAACACATAACCCGCCGCCAGCAACTTGCGCGCCAGGTCCACGTTGGGGCTTTCGCGCAGATCGTCGGTGCCCGCCTTGAAGGCCAGACCCGCCATCAGGATCCGCGCCCCCGGCGCCAGCCCCTCGACCGCATATTCGAACAGGCGGTGCTTGTGCGCCTCGTTCGAGCGGATCAGGCTGTCGACCAGCGGCAGGTTGGTGCCGGTATCGGCGGCGATATGGCTCAGCGCGCGGACATCCTTGGGCAGGCACGATCCGCCGAACGCGCCACCGGGCCGCGTGTAATAGGGCGAGATGTTGAGCTTGGTGTCGGAGACGAAGATCTCGTGGACCTGTTGCGCCGAGACGCCCAGTTGCAGGCAGGTGCGCCCGATCTCGTTGGCAAAGGCCACCTTGACCGCGTGCCAGGTGTTGTCGACGAATTTGGTGATCTCCGCCTCGCGGTAGCCGACGTGGAACACCGGCGCCTCGATCCCCTCATGCAGCGCGTCCATCGCCGCGTCGGGCTGGCCGTCTTTCGTGCCGATGACGATCTTGGGCGGGGCGAAGTAATCGGCCACGGCGGACCCTTCGCGCAGGAATTCGGGGTTGTAGGCAATGGTGATCGGGGCGTCGTCGCCCAGGATGCTGTCGAAGATCGGCTGCACCAACCCTTCGCAGGTGCCCGGCCGGAAGGTCGAGCGATAGGCCACCGTCAACGGTTTCGCGCGCGAAACGCCCACCAGGGCGCGGGCGATCTGGCGGCTGACATCGGCGACATAGCCCATGTTGTGGGCGCCATCGGCGGCCGAGGGCGTGCCGACGCAGACAATCGCGATATCTGCCCCGTCCAGCGCATCCCCGATTTCGGTGCGGGCCGAAATCCGACCCTGCGCCAGACCCTCAGCCAACATCTCCGACACCTCGGGCTCCACGATCGGAGCGGTGCCTTCGTTGATCTCGGCGACCTTGCGCGCGCTTACATCAACGCCAATGACTTCGTGCCCCTGACGGGCAATACAACAGGCCGCGGTAAATCCGACATAGCCCAATCCAAAAATAATGACTTTCAACGTTTCTGCCTCTGATCAACGAGCCCCAGCGGGGGAGTGACACAGGGGTCGGTTCATTTCAACCGGGACCGGCCCATGCAAACCCTGTCGGGGGGGAGGGAAAACCACCATTGGTCTCCCCTTGGTTTTGGACGATTATAGGTCTTAAGTACTTGAGAAGAGCTGAACGGGTGTTCCCTCCACCCGGAAACGCAATCGGGCCCCGGCAAGGGGCCCGA
>CAZPJO010000050.1:2457-8257 GCA_964586895.1 uncultured Roseicyclus sp. | reverse complement strand
CTGAACGATCAGGCCCGAACAATCAGGCGGCGAGCGCGTCGTCATCGTCGTCGTTGCGATCCTCGTCCGGATCGGCCTCGACCGCGCTGCTGATCAGCGCATGCAGAAGACCTGCGTCGGGGCTGACGTCCGAGCCGGGCGCGGGTTCACCGAGCCAGACGTTATCGACCCGCGCCGTGACGCCATCGCCCCAGATCGAGCCGACGGCCAGGCCGTGGAACGCCATGGGTGCCGTTTCGCCACTGGCCGCGACACTGTCCACGACATCGCCATCAATCGCCATCGTCAGCTGCTTGGCATCGCCGTCATAGCCGATGGAGAACGTGTGCTCGCGCAGATCATCCAGCGTGGTATCGCCGCTGTTGACGCGGAAGCTGCCCTCATCGGTATCCAGACGGAACGACACCGACCGATCCTCTTCGATCACCGCCTCGAAGGCGCGCGGGAAGTGGATGAACCGGCCCTCATCCGAGGCATCAAGCAGCTGGATATCAAGGCTCAGGCCGAAGCTGTCGAGTTCGTGGATCTGTGCGTTGTCGCGGTCCAGAGCGAGGTAGTCATTCTGGCGACCGCCGATCTCATAGGCATTGTCACCGCGACCGGTGCGGGTGATGTCGCGGACATCGCCGATGCGGATATCGCTGTCGAAATCGGATGCGTCGCGCAGGCGGGATTCGAAATCGATATCCAGAAGCGTGGTGAAGAAATCCGTGCCATCGGGCACGTCGTCCTCGTTGTCCGTCTGAGCAACGCCGCCGCGACCGCCCGAACCGCCGCCGACCAGACCACCCACGGGTGCGTCCGGTGCGGGATCGAAGGTCTCGCCCACATCAAGCGACAGATCCACGCCCGCTTCCATCGGATCGGTGCCAAGGAAGATGTCATCGACGACCGCATTCACCGAATTGCCCCAGATCGTGCCGACCGTCAGGCCGTGGAACGAGGCGTCATCGGTGCTTCCGCTGGCGTCCGTGGTGCCCACGACCGTGCCGTCGATCGACATCGACAGCGTGCCGGCCGCATCGTCATAGCCGACGGCGAACAGGTGCGTGTCCCCATCGTTGAGGACCACATCGCCGCTGTTGACCTGAAAGACGCCTTCATCGGTGCGCAGTTCGAACGTGACGGTGCCGTCACGACCGACCGAAGCCTCGAAGGTCCGCGGGAAGTGCAGGAAGCGCCCGACATCGTCCGACTCCAGCAAGGTGATTTCCATCTCCAGGCCGAAGCTGTCGAGCGAATGGATTTGCTCGTTTTCGACATCGAGGCGCACCATCCGACCGCTGCCGATCCGGAATCCGCTGCCGTCGGGCGTATCGACGATGTTTCTGTCGGAGCCGCTGCGCAGGTCGCTGTCGAAGCCCGACAGATCCTCAACGCCGTTCTCAAAATTGGCGCTGAAAAGGGTCGAGGCATTCGCGCCGGTGTTGGCGCCGGCTTGCGGGGCCTCATCTTCTTCGGAGCGCGACCGGAACCGACCACCGCCGGAATTTTGCTCGGGCTCGGAGCGTCCACCGCCCGAAGTGGGCTCGGGCTCAGGCTCGGAGCGACCACCGCCGGAGCGCGGCGCCTCGTCCCCTGCCCCAGCAGACGCGGATCCACCGGGCTGCGAGGACGATGCACCAGTACCGACGAAGTCGCTGCCGGAGCGCAATTGCAAGCCGCGGAGACCGACATCACCACCATTGACCGCATTCACGAAGTGATCGCCGACGTAGTTGGGATCGCGCGGGTCATAGGAGATGATGATATTGTCGCTGAGGCTGTCGTCACGGTCGCTGACGATGTTGGGTGTGATGTTGTTGTTCACTTCGCCGTTGCGCACGCCTTCAAGGCGGATGCGCGGGGCAAAGGACGTATCACCATTGGCCTTGATCGTGACCGCGTCCTGGTTCCACAGCAAGGTGTTGTCTTCCACCAGCACGCCGTTGGCACCCTCAATGCCGATGCCGTTGGCCGCGCCCGAGTAGATCAGGTTATCGGTGACCTCGATGTCGCGGTAGATATGGCTGGTGTTGCCGCCGCGGTACTCGGTGTTGCCCACCCAGATCGCCTGCACCGCGACGCCGTTGCCGGTGTCGAGCACGTTGCCGGTGATCGTCACGTCGCGGCTCATGGTGTCGGCGTTGCGCGTCCACATCTGGATGAAGTCGGAATGCGTGAACTCGTTCGGCGTGGCCGAGAAGTCGTGCATGTAATTGCCCGAGACCATCACGTTCTCGACCCCGGCGAGGCGAATGCCGTCGCCCTGCATCGCGGTGATCTCGTTGTTGCTGATGGTCAGCTGCGAGCTTTCCTGAAAGGTCAGGCCCTGCTCGTAGCCGGAGATGTAGTTGCCAGTGACGGTGATGTCCTGGGAATCGCGCACCATCGACAACCGCTCGCCCAGGATCGCGTTGCGATCGGTGGGGTCGAACACGACCGAACCGTTGGAGGTGAAGGTCGAATTCGCGATCTCGATGCGCGAGGAATCGTTGATGTCCATGTCACGCATGAAGTCCGGGCGCGACACGTCGCTACTGTCCACGTTGACGTTGGAGACCCGCACGTTGTCGACATCATCGAACGAAATCCGGCTGATCTCGACGGGGTTGTTCGGATTGGCCGATGTGATGTGGACCGGGTGACGCCCACCGCCGAACAGAGCGATCTGATCGTCCGGCGAGAACCCCCGCGTCAGGTAAATCGTGCCGCCACCAGGTGTGGTGGACAATGTTGCATAGGCATCTGCGAGCGCAGATTCGGAGTCTACAAAGACGCCGGGCGCCCCTGCTGCTACAGTCGTGAATGGCATGGCGCTAACTATCCCTCTTAGCGTTTGGTCGTTCGTGTCCCAAAAAGTTCCTGATGACAGTAGAGGTTGAAACAAAGGCCTCAATTAGGCGAAAATTTGCTTGGAATTGACGGAGTGTGGCAGCAATCCGCCAAATAAGGCGGATCCCCACTAAGCGCCTGAAAAACGTCATGGAATCTTGCGGTTTCGGCCCAAATTGGGGGTCGAATTGCCCCATTTTGCTGCACTGCAGCGCCAAGATCACGCAATTGAAACAATTATCCCAACGACTTACGGCACCCGCGCGGCAGATGGGCATAATCTTGCCACCTGAGCCGGTCCGCACCGCCCTTCAACCTATGCGGGCACCCAAAGCGCGCCGATACACGCCCTTTCCCTGGGAAAGCCGCCCCCTTCCCGCCTTAATCACACCCGCCGCCCCGCAGGCCCCGCAACCACCCCGATCGGCGCGCGATGGGGTCGGGAAGGGCCATTCAGGGGGCCAGAGGGCGGCCAGAGGGAATCAGTGGGGATCTGACACGGTCAGACGCGCCTGCACAGACGCGCCTATAAAGACGGGCCCGCATAAGACGGGCCTGCACAGACGGGCGCGCAGGGCGCGGCGCTTAATGCGGGTCGTAGCCGAACTTGCGCAGCACCGGGCCAAGCTGCACCTCGATATACTCGAGATGCTCGGGCGACAATTCCTCGCGCCACTGCTCCTTGCGGCCCGAGCGGATGTGCTGGTTCTTGGCCTGGGAGGCATCCTTGTTGCGGCCCGTCCGGCGCTTGGCCTCAAACAGACGCATCAGGTCGACCCCGATCGCGGCCTGATCCTCGGGCACGCCGAGATGGGCGAAGATGTCGTGATAGAGCTGATCACGCCCGTCCCCCATCAACTCCTCATAGGGCACTTCGAGGATATCGGGATTGTCGAGGTCCCAATTCTCAAGCTGCTCACGGTAGAAGAAGATGAAATGGTCGATTTCCATGAACAGGCCGGTGCGGGTGTCGGCCTCCTGCATCTTCTGCTGATAGCTGCGCCCGGTGTCGTCGGGGCGGTGCACCCAGGTCTCGTTGGTCCATTTGTGGTAATGGTAGCCCGACACGATCATGTCGCGCGGGTCACGCATCAGGTGGATCCCGCGATACGGCGCCAGCGGCGGCAGCTCCATCTTGGAATGGTTCGACAAAAACAGACGCGTGTCAGCGGCGGGTTGTTCCAGGCTGATCTTCTCGAACTTCAGCCGCGTGGCATAGGAAAAGAATCGCAGCACCGCGTTGAAATAGGTCGTCATCGCCTTGTGATGGGTGCCCACCCACAACAGCGGCAGCCCTTCGGCAGAGGGGTTGGCCTGCGCGCGCACGGACCGCAGACGCGGCAACAGACGCCAGAATTCCGGATCGGTGGCGAGCCCCTTGTTCTTGCGCAGGAACACCGGCAATTGCTTGCGATACATCGCCATCTTCGACACCTCGACCGGCGGGCCGAAGCCGGCCTCGGTCATGACATCCGTCCGGCCTTGCGATGCATCCCACCGCGCCATGTCTTGCGCCAAAGCGTCATCCTCCAAAGATTTTTACCAAAACGCCACCTGACGGCGATAGGCCTGACCAGGCAGCTATGCTAAACGGCGCTCGGTTTAACACAAAGAGACAACGTGACAAGTCAGGTAAACCCACCCGGGCCCTCCTTTTCGGGCCGCTCCGGCGCCCTCGATACGGCGCGCGAAACGCTGTCCAAACCGGTGGTTCTGGCGCTGTTCATCGTTTGCGCCACGCAGCCCTATGGCCTGGCGCTCGGCCCGCTTCTGATCGGGCCTTACCGGCTGATCCTGGCGCTGGTGGGACCCGTCCTTCTGATCCAGTGGCTGTCGGGGCGGTATGGGCGCATGCAGATACCCGATTTCCTGATCCTGGGCTATGCGACATGGATCCTGGTCGCGCTGGCGGCCAACGGACAATTCAACCGCGTGGTCGAATGGGGCGGGTCGCAATTCATCGACACCTTCTTCGCCTATCTGCTTGGCCGGGCGTCGATCCGCACAAAGCAGGATTTCTACTTCTTCGCGCGGGTTCTTTTGTGGGTTTTGCTGTTTCTGATGCCCTTTGCGGTGCTGGAAAGCGCGGCGGGCATCGTGATCCTGATCCGCCTGGCCGAGGCGATCCCATTGGTCGAGGCCTTTGGCATCGTGACGCTGGAATACCCGCCGCGGCTGGGGCTGTTGCGCGCGCAGACAGGGTCGGTGCACCCGATCCTTTACGGTGTGCTGTGCTCCATGGGGTTTTCCTTCGGCCTTCTGGGGCTGGCCCATGCCCCCGGCAAACCGGGGTTCGGCAAGCGCCTCATCATGACCTCCGGAAGCTATGTCGGCACGTTCTTTTCGCTGTCCTCGGGCGCCTTTGCGGCGGTGGGGGTGCAGGGGATCCTGATGCTGTGGAACTGGGCCCTGAGCAAATGGAAAGCGCGCTGGAAGGTCCTGGGGTGGGGCTTTGTGGTGGCTTATATCATCGTGGATTTCGTGGCCGCCCGCCCGCCCGCGCTGGTGTTCGGACGCCTGATCTCGTTCAGCGGCTCAACCGCGTGGAACCGCTACATGATCTGGCAATTCGGCTCGGCCGAGGTGATGCGCAACCCGATCTTCGGCATGGGCATCTTCTCGGATTGGGCGCGCGCGCCGTGGATGCCCGCCTCGATCGACAATCAATGGCTGCAACAGGCGATGCGCTTCGGGCTGGTCGGCATCGGCCTGCTGATGGGGGCGTATATCTACATCCTCTACCGGCTGATCCGGATCGACTTCTCCAACAACCCGGAAATGGATGCGATCCGCAAAGCCTTCGTCTTCACGCTCATCGCCCTGCTGATCTCCTATGGCACGGTGGCGGCGTGGCATATCCAGTGGTCGCTTCTGCTGTTCCTGCTGGGGGCGACGGTCTGGATCTTCAGCAGCCCCCCCGAAGCGCACGGCGCAGAGCCGGGCGAACAGGACGGGGCCGGGCAAGACGGGGCCAGACAAGACGGGG
>CAZPJO010000050.1:0-2357 GCA_964586895.1 uncultured Roseicyclus sp. | reverse complement strand
CAAGACGGGGCCAGACAAGACGGGGACGGCAGACGCCGCAGCACGCAGCATACGCGCGGGGACGATGGCCCGAAATACAGCCGCTTCCCCACAAAGAAACGCGAGGAGACGCCCAAGAGCAGGCCGAAGCGCCGCTGAGCCCAAGGCTCAGATCCCGCGCCCGGCCGCCTGCGCGATCATCCAGACCATCCGCTGCATCCTGAGCCGCACCAACATGCCCGCCGCGCGGCGCTTTTCCAGACCGCTCAGCGCGCCGTGGCGCAGGATGCGCGGCAGATGCGCCGCCACACTCACCGGCATCAACAGCGCCTTGAGCAGCCATTTCACCCGTCCGCCCGGGGCGCCGCGCGCCAGCCCGAAGCCTTCTTCCGTCATGCGCCGCCATTTCTTTTGCAGCGCGGGCCAGTCGGGCCGCGTCGGATGCGCCACAACCAGCGCCGGATCATAGCGCAACGTCGCCCCCGCAGCGACGGCGCGGCGGCACCAATCCACATCTTCCGACAGGCCCACGATCATCGGGCCGGTGGCCTCGAACACCGGGCGCGCGGCGACCAGATTGGCGGTGACGGAAAAGCCGTCCTCGCGGATATAGCGCTCCTGATCGAAGGCGAAGACGGTCTCGAACGCCTCTGCGCCCGAACGCGGGGCAGGGGTCTCGTCAAAGACCTCGATCCGCCCGCCACTGACCACATTCGCCTCACCCGTGGTGATCTCGCGGGCGCGCGCCAGCCAGCCCTCGGACGGCACGCAATCGGCATCGAGCAGGAAGATCCACGGCGCGCTGGTCACCTCCACCCCCTTGTTGCGCGCCGCCGCCGCCCCGCGCTCGGGCTGCGTGACGAAGCGCACCTGCGGATAGGCGGCGTGCAGCGGGGCCATATCGGCGGGCGTTGCATTGTCGGCCACGACGATTTCCGTGCCGTTCAGATCCTGCGTCACCAGCGCGGCCAGACACCGTTCAAGCCGCTCGAGATCGTTGAAATGGGGAATGATGACCGCGTAATCGGGTCCTGCGGTTTGGGCCGGATCTGCCATGGAAGCGGGCTCTGCTTTGTCGTTGCAATGGAAGTTTCAGGGGCGCGGTGTGCCACGGTTTCGCGCGCGAAACCATGCGAAACCGAGCCGCTATCGCTTGCGCAACCACGCGGCCAGATCGGCCTCCAGCGCGCCATCGACGCCCGGACCGCTGAGTTTAAGGCCCGAACGCCCACGTTCGAGCCTGATCCCCGGCACCACTTCCGGCGCGGCCTCGCCGCGTGCAGGACGCCGATTGGAGGTCGCCTTGGGCCCGGCCACCGCCGCAGCCCCGCGCGCAAGGGCGGTCTGTTCTTCTTCGGCATTGGCCGGCGCGGCCATCGACAAGGCATTGGTGATCTCGGCCCGACCGCCCGCCTCAAGCGCGCGGGCCAGCGTCAGGCCAAGACGTTCGGGGATGGCCGAGGGATAGGCCAGCCAATCCTCCAACGCCTCGTAGATCCGCACGAAGGACCGGATCTTGGAGCGTTTCGCCTTGGAAGCGGCGGCAAAAAGCACATCGATCGCGGCAGAGGTATCGGCAAAGACCCCCGCCTCGGCGGCCCGCGCCGCCACACGGGCGCGCTCGTAATAGCTCAGGCCGACACGGATCTCGTTTTCCTCGACCATGGCGACATAGGCCTCCGCGGCGGTGTCGGGCGCGCGCAGCACCGCCAGCACGGTGCCAAAACGATCCTCGCCGGTCTCGCCATGGAGCTGGCGCAGCGCCATCAACCGACGCCACCCCGAGATCAGCCCATAGCGCGGCCCAAGGTGGTCGGGGCCCATATCGCGCACCTCGATAGGCACCTGCTGTCCACGCTGGCGCAGGCTTTCGACAAGGGCGGCGCTGTCCTCGGACAGCGTGCCTTCGGTGGCGGCGGTCGCGGGCAGGCGGTCGCGCAGCAGATGCCCCGCCTCCACCGCGTCCAGCGGCAACGACAGGATCAGCCGCCCCTCGGCGCGCGCGGTCTCCATCGCCTCTGTCACCTCGGCAAGGGCGGCGCTGGCGGCGGCATCCCCGGCCATATCGGCAATCGGCGCGCGACGGGAACCGCCGGGTGTAGATACGTCCCTATCGGGCAGGTTAGGCTCTGCCTGAAGCGCCATCGGGCTCAGTCGTTTGCGTTTGGCCATGCTCTTGCCTCCCTATTCCGCCGCACCCAGCGTTTCCTGCGCGCCCACTGGATCGCCCGCCATCTCCCGGTGCCAGATCCCCACCAGAAGCCGTTTGAAGCCTGCGTAGGTCTCGTCGAACGTGGCGCGGCCCCGGGCATAGGTGTCGCGGTTGAAATCGCGGTAATCGGCCTCGTAGATGCCATGGACCTGTTCGCCCGCCTGCC
>CAZPJO010000049.1:0-10865 GCA_964586895.1 uncultured Roseicyclus sp. | reverse complement strand
CGGCGGGGCAATCGCTGGGCGCGTTTGCGGCGCCGGGGTTGAAGCTTGAGGTCAGCGGCGATGCCAACGATTACGTTGGCAAGGGCCTGAGCGGGGGGACTGTTGTTGTGCGTCCGCCGATGGCCTCGCCGCTGGTGGCCTGTGACAACGTGATCATCGGCAATACGGTTCTGTATGGGGCGACGGACGGCTACCTGTTTGCCGCCGGACGGGCCGGGGAACGGTTCGCCGTGCGCAATTCGGGTGCGAAGGTTGTGATCGAGGGCTGCGGGAGCAACGGGTGTGAATACATGACCGGCGGTGTTGCGGTGATCCTTGGCGGGATCGGGGCCAATTTCGGCGCAGGCATGACCGGCGGCATGGCGTATCTGTATGATCCCGACGGCGAGGCCATGGTGAACATGAACCTTGAAACGCTGGTGACATGCCCGGTGACGATGGATCATTGGGAAGCGCAATTGCGCGGCTTGGTCGAGCGTCATGCCGAAGAGACCGGAAGCCTGAAGGCGCGGGACATCTTGCAGCATTGGGAGACGGAGAAGGGGAATTTCCTTCAGGTCTGTCCGAAAGAGATGCTGAACAAGCTGGAGGTGCCGTTGGGGGTCGAGGACGCGGCGGTTCCGGCGGAGTGATTTGGATAGGGCCCTTCGGGGCCCTTTCCTTCAGAGCACTTTGCGTTTGATTTGAGTCGCAACCCGCTGCCTCGCGCCGATGGCGCGAACGCGGAACGCGACAAGATTGCCTCAGATAAAACGCAAAGTGCTTTAGGCGGTGACGAAATCGGCCTTGGTGTAGCCCTGGATGAACAAAAGCGCGGTCAGGTCGCCGTGGTTGATGCGGATGGTGGCCTGTTCCTGCACCTTGGGTTTGGCGTGCAGGGCGACGCCGGTGCCCGCGAGGGACAGCATGCCGAGGTCGTTGGCCCCGTCACCCACAGCGAGCACGTCGGAGGGGGCGAGGCCCTGAGCGGTGGAAATCGCTTGCAGCGCTTCGACCTTGGCGTCGCGGCCAAGGATCGGGCGCGCGACATCGCCGGTGAGGGCCCCGTTTTCCGCAAGCAGGGTGTTGGCGTGGTGTTCGTGGAACCCCAGCATTGCGGCGATGGCGGTGGTGAAGGCGGTGAACCCGCCCGACACCAGCGCGCAATGGGCCCCATTGGCGCGCATCGTGGCCAGAAGCGTGGGGCCGCCGGGCATCAGGGTGATCCGCTTGTCCAGGACGCGCTGGATGGTGGTTTCAGGCAGGCCTTTCAGGAGGGCCACGCGTTCGGTCAGCGCCTTTTCGAAATCAAGCTCGCCGTTCATGGCCCGCGCGGTGATGGCGGCGACGCGGTCGCCGAAGCCCGCCTCGGCCGCCAGTTCGTCGATGCATTCCTGCTGGATCATCGTGCTGTCCATATCGGCCAGAAGCATGCGCTTGCGGCGGTCTCCGGCGGGTTGCACGACCAGGTCGACGCCTTCATCGGAGAGGCTTTGCCAGACGGTGTCGATGCCTTTGGGAACCTTGGGGACCTCGAATTCGGCGCAATGGTTGGGATCGAGCCAGACGGCGTCGCCGCCACCCATGGCGTTGCGCAGGTTGGTGACCATCTCGCGGTCGAGATACATCGCGGAATTGGTCAGCAGGGTCACGGTGAACATGGGGCGGCGTCCATGGCTGGCTTTGGGTCAGCCATACCATAGGGCGCGGGGCGGGAAGGGACCAGCGGATTGGCGCGCCCGCGGCGCTGCGCTATCTGGTCGGATATGGAACACGGATGGGGCAGATGGGCCTTTGCGGCTGTGGCGTTGGTGGCGTTGATCTTGGGGATCGTGCTGTTGGAGCGGCCACGCGCGGGGCTGGAGATTGTGCACGACAGGGTGGGCACGACGCCCGTGACCGTCACGCGCGCTGCGGAGGGGGAGGCGGGGCCGGTTGCGGTGATCGTGCATGGCTTTGCGGGATCGCGGCAGATGATGGCCGCCTGGTCGGAGAGTTTCGCGCGCGCGGGGTATATCGCGGTGGCCCTCGACCTGCAGGGGCACGGGCGAAATCCGGTGCCGATGTCGGGGGATGTGACGTCGATCGACGGGACGACGCGGATCCTTCTGGAAGAAATCGCACGGGTGACGGATTGGGCCGTCGCGCGGCCCGGAGCCGAGCCGCGTGTGGTGATGATCGGCCATTCGATGTCATCGGATCTGGTGGTCAGGGCGGGGATTGCCGATGCGCGGGTCGAAGCCGTTGTTGCGATTTCGATGTTTTCGCAGGCGGTGACGGCACAGGCGCCGCAGAACCTGTTGATCGTGAACGGGGCCTGGGAAGCGGCGCTGCGCGAGGAGGCCCGGCGCGTGATGGCGGAGATCGATGCCGTCGAAGGGGAGACGGTGGGCGCGCCCGGCGACGGCTTTGCGCGGCGGGCCGTGGCCGTGCCATTCGCGGAACATGTCGCGATTTTGTGGGCGCCGGAGGGGCTGCGCGAAGCGGTGGATTGGGCCAATGCGAGCCTTGGACTGAGCGGCGAGACGCCGGTGGCGCGATTGGGGTTGGGGATTCTGGTGATGCTGGCGGGCGCGGTGATGCTGGCCGCGCCGCTGGCCCGGATGTTGCCGGAAGGCGCCGCTCCAGAGGCCTTGCCCCGGCGGGTGTTCTGGGTGCTGGCCTTGCTGCCGGCGCTGGCCGCGCCGTTGGTTGCGGTGCAGATCGAAGTGGGTGTTCTGCCGGTGTTGGTGGCGGATTATCTGGCCATTCATCTGGGTCTGTACGGCCTGTTCGTGTTGATCGGAGCGTGGATTGCGGGGTGGCGACCGGAGCTGAGGGGATGGGTTTGGGGCGGGGCGCTTGCCCTGTTCGGGATCGGATTGTTTGGGGTGTTGATGGATCGCTATGTGGCGTCGTTTATGCCCCATGTGGGCCGGCTGCCGATCATCCTGGCGATGGTGCCGGGGGCGGTCTTGGCGATGTGGGCGGATGCGGTTTTGACGCGGGCCACAGTGGCAGCGCTTTGGCAGCGGATCGTGGTGCGGGGGGCGTTCCTTGGGTCGCTTGCCGTGGCGGTGGCGCTGGATTTCGAGCGGTTGTTTTTCCTGGTGCTGATCTTTCCGGTGGTGCTTTTGTTCTACGCGACCTTCGGGATGATGGGGCGTTGGGTTGGGCGGCGGACCGGATCGGCCTTGGCCGTCGGGATCGGGTTGGGGTTGCTGTTGGGATGGGCGTTGGGCGTGTCGTTTCCGATGTATGTGGAGACGCTTTGACGGCAGGCCAGTTGGGGGCCAACCCCCAAACCCCCGAGGTTTTTCCGGCAAGATGAAAGCGCGCGCGCGTTAACCTTAATGCTGGTTTAGGGGGCGATCCATTGGCCTTGCCATCCATCGCTGGCTCGGAACAGAGCGCGGTGGTGCGGGTCGGAGAGGGTGAGGGCGTCGATCTCGGTCAGGGTGCAGAGCAGGCGCGCGAAGCGGGGGTCGGTTTCGGGCGCGTTGGCCGATAGCGGCGTACCGGGGATGGGGCCGGTGTAATTGGCCTGCGCTTGCCGGGGGAGTTGCGCGAAGAGCGTGGGGTCGCCTTGGGTGAGGGTCGCGGTGCCACGGGCGCGGATTTGCAGGCGGGATTTCGGGATCCAGACGTGGAGCGCGATGTTGGGATTTGTGGCGATGTGAGTGGCCTTCGGAGAGGCGGCATCGGTGTGGAATTCGAGTGTGTGGCGGTCGCGGTGCACGGCGCGCAGGACCAGCGTGCGCAGGTCGGGGCCGTTTGGGCCGAGGGTGGCCAAGGTGGGGTGGCGCGCGGGATGGTGCCGGTCGGCGGAGCCGCGAGAGAGATGTTGCCAGACACTGTCTAACAGGCGCGATAGGGTCTGTTCATTCATAACCCGTCATCTCCAGATAACCGCGCCCTGTGTGCGTGCCGATGAAGGTGATCGGGCCTTCCCAATAGGGAAAGCTGGTGTCCATCCAGCTTTGGGCATTGATCGGTTGCGTGGTGATGTCGAGCCCGCGGTCGGGGAAGGTGAGCTGCCATTCGGTGGGAACCATGCGGCCCGCGACATCGGTTGTGTGCAGGGGGGACAGTTGGACATGGCCGTCCCCGTAGGATTGCGTGGTGCCATCGGCGTTTATCCAGGTGGCTGAGGTGAAGCTGCTGCCATCGGTGGAGCGCAGCGCGAAGGCCATCATGCGCGCGCCATCGTCGAATTGCAGCGAGAACCAATCCCAGCCCAGTTGATCGTCGCTCAGTGGTTGCGAGGACCATTCGCGATCGAGCCAGGCGGTGCCGGTGACGGGGATGTCGCCGGTGGGGAGATTGAGCGTGCCGCTGACGCCATAGAAGGGTTGCGAGTAGTAATAGCTTGCCTGTCCGGCGGCGCTTTTGACGGAGAAGCCGTTCTGCCCATGGAAAATCAGCGGGCCGGTCGCGGCGAGGTCGAGCGCATAGGCGAAGTCGGGGCCGCGCGCGGTGAGGTGGAGGGCGTCGTAGGCGTCGTCGCCGGACGGCGCGGTGGAGGTCATTCCCCAATCGTCGATATGGGCGCGGAACGGTGCGGATGTGACGCCCGCCTGCCCGGTGCCGCCGCGCGCGAGGCGTTCGGCATGGAAATGCGCGTCGGGCGTGGTCAGGCCCGCGTGGCCCATGAAGAGCTGCGGCGCGGTCCAATCGTCGGAGGTTTCGGGGGCCAGCGCGGAACGGAACAGGGTCCATTGCACGCCGTAATCGGTGCCATCGGGGCCCTGCAGGGTCGCGGTGAGATACCACCATTCTATGCGGTAATCGGGTTGGGGCCCGTGATCGAGGGGGAAGGTGAAGGTGGGGTTCGGGTGCGGCACGGCGAAGGCGTCGTCGGCCTGCGTGCCGAGGCCCGCGAAGCCCTGCGCGTTGGCATGGGTCGTGGTGAGCGTGAGGAAAAGGGTAAGGAGGAGGAGGCGCATCAGCGTTCCTGTGCGAAGATTTGGGTGAGGCGCGCGGGGGGGATGCGCGCCAGGCGGAGGGTGGGGCCGAGGGCGGCGAGGCCTGCGGCGAGGAGGGCAAGACCGAAGAGGCGCGCCCAATCGGCGGGGAAGAGTTGCATCGGGAGCCGCCAGCCGAAGGCCTCCACATTGACGAGGGCGAGCAGGATCCAGGCAAGCGCGAGGCCCACGGGCAGGGCAAAGACGAAGGTGAGCATCGCAAGGCCCAGCGCGCGGATCAGTTCGACGCGTGCAAGCGTCGCGCGGGAGGTGCCAATGGCCCAGAGCGGGGCCAATTGCGGGAGGCGGAGGTTGGCCAGCGTCAGGAGGCTGGTCAGTAGGGCGATGCCAGCGACGCCGAGGGTGAGGATGTTGAGCGCGCCGGTCACGCGAAAGGTTTGATCAAAGACGTCGAGGGAGAAGGCCTTGACCTGCGCCTGGTTGGTGACGGCATCGGTGGGGAGGCCGAAATCCTCGCGCAGGCGCGTGGCCATGGCGGGGGCGCGGTCGGGGTCGATGCGGATGGCGAAACGGAAGGTTTCGAGGTTTGGATAAGTCTCTGCAAAGCGTGTTAGGGACACAATCGCCTGGCCGTTGGGATTGCCGTAATCGGAATAGACCCCGACGATGCGCAGGCCACCGGCGAGGGGGAGTGTATCGCCGGGAGCGAGGTTTTCGCGGCGGGCGAGTTGTTCGTTGATCAGCGCGGCATTGCCGTTGGCAAGTTGATCCCACGGGTTTTCTGATTGCGACAGAAGGGGCCAGGCCTCTCGGTAGGTGGGGTGATCGACGACGCCAAAGACCTGCGCGGGACGATCAAAAAGGCGCTGATCGGCGGAGATGATGGGGAGGATGGCGTCGACATCCGCAGAAATAGCTTCGATCAGAAACGCCGCCTGCGCGGGGTCGGCGGCGGTCACGTAGAGCTCGGACGCGAGGCGTTGGTCGAGCCAGCCGGTGAAGGTGCTGCGGAAGCTTCCGACCATCGTCGAGACGCCAATATTGGCCGAAAGCGCCAGCATCAGGGCCATGAGCGCGAGCGACAGGCCGGGGACCTGTTGGCGGGTATCGGCGAGCACCCATTCGGCGAAGGCCCCGCGCATGGGCAGGATCGCAAGGGCGGCGGTGGTCAGCGCGGGCAGGATCAGCGCAGCACCGATCAGAAGCGCCGCGAGGCAGGAGAAGGCAGCGATGAGGCCCTGACCGAAGAGGGCCAGCGCGGCAGCCAGGGCGAACAGGGCCAGCGCCGCGATGGCCTGCAGGCGGATGGCGCGACCAGAGGCCTGCGCCCAGGCGCGGGGCAGTGCGGGCGACAGGAGCGGCATGCGCGCGGTGCGGATCATCGCCTGTAGCGCGGCGGCGGCGGTGCCAATACCGGTGATCAGAAGGGCCGAAAGCGCCCAATAGGGATCAAACCGGAGGATTCCTTCGATCTCGGCCCCATAGAGGCCACGCAGGGTTCCGGCGACGCCCGGCATGAGGGTGGCGGCAATCAGATAGCCCAGAAAAATGCCGATCATCCCTGCGGCGAGTGCAATCACCGCCAGCTCCAAAGCGAGGGCGGAGAGGATTGTGCGCAAGGGCGTGCCGAGCGCGCGCAGGGTGCGGACGGAGGCGCGGCGTTGTTCGAACGCAAGTCCGATGGCCGCATGAACGATGAACAGGCCGACGCCAAAGCTGAGCAGGCCGAAGGCGGTCAGGTTGAGGTGAAAACTGTCGGTCAGGCGCGAGATGTCGTTGGCGGTGTCGGGCGCGCGCAGCCGCAGGTCGGTCGCGTCAGAGAGAGGGGGCAGGCCAAAGGGCTGCTGCGGCGCGACCAGAAGATAAGAGGGATCGGATTGCCCAAGAAGCCGCGCGGCGGTGGAGATATCGGTGATGGCGGCGGCGGGCGGCACGTTTTCCGAAAGGGCGATTTCGGGCAGCCCGTCAGGCAGGGCACCGGTTGCGGTGGCCTCGGTCATCAGCAGAAGGCCGGGGGCGGTGAAGAAGGTGGCAAGGTCGACCGCGCCATCCAGCGTCGGGCCTTGCGCGGCGGCGGGGGCGGTCAGGGCGTCGATCCCCAGAAGCCGCAGCCGACCGTCGGCATCGCGCAATTCCCCGGAGATGACAGGCGACACCAGATATCCGGCGGCGCGCAAGGCGATGAAGTCTTCCAGCGGAACGGGCCGCCCATCGGCGCGTTCGAGGCGGGCCAGTTGATCCTGGCCCAGGGTTGCGGCGGCGCGGTCGTAGGCGGCGCGGGCTTCGGCATTGATCGCCTGCACGCCGGACCACAGAGCGGTCGCCAAGGCGAGGCCAATGGCAAGCATGGCCAGTTGACCGGGGCGGTGCCGCCAATGGGACGAGAGGGCGCGGAGTGTGGTGAAAAACATGCTCAGACCTGCGCCAGCGCCCCGCGCGACAGGTGAATGCGGCGCGACAAATGCCCGGCGAGACGCGGGGAATGGGTGACCATCAAGAGCCCGGCACCGGTTTCCGAGACGAGGTCGAGAAGCAGGGAGAGCACCGCATCACCGGTGTCTTCATCGAGGTTTCCGGTCGGCTCATCTGCGAGGATCAGGGCCGGTTTCGGGGCGAGGGCGCGCGCAATGGCAACGCGTTGCTGCTGCCCGCCGGAGAGTTGTTCGGGATAGCGGCCGGTCAGGTCGGACAGGCCAAGCCTTTCGGAGATCGTGGCGCAGAATGCATCGTCATGGCGATTGGCGAGGCGGGCCTGTAGCGCGATGTTGGCCCCCACGGTGAGCGAGGGCACAAGGTTGAACTGCTGGAAGATGAGGCCGATGTGCAGGCGCCGGACCTCGGCCCGGGCGGCATCGTCCATCTGGCCAATATCGCGCCCTTGCAACCAAATCTGCCCGGAATCGGGTCGATCAAGGCCGCCGGCCAGATGCAGCAAGGTTGATTTGCCCGAGCCGCTTTCGCCGGTCAGGGCCAGCGTTTCACCGGCGGTCAATCGCACGGAGACCCCCGCAAGCACGGGGGTCGCGTCGTAGGATTTCCGGATATCTTGCAGATCGAGGATTGGTTCGGCCATGGAGGGGGATGTAGTAGCCTGTCGCGTGATCTCCATGACCCATTGCGCCGGATGGATTTTTCGCCGCAGGTTCGCGAAACGGAGGGGGTTTGAATGATCACGGATTGGGACGACGCATATTCAAACGGTGCCCATATCGCCGATGCCGACGCGATTGTTGCGGCCTGGTCCAAGAGGGCAGAGGCCACGCGGTCCAGACGCGTATCAGAGATGGTTTCGACCGGGCCGGGCAAGCGGCAGTTTTTCGATCTGTATCGACCCGAACAGGCGGAACAGGGTCTGACGATCTTGATCCATGGCGGATATTGGATGGCGTTTTCGGGGCGCGATTTTGCGCATCTGGTCGAAGGGCCGTTGGCGCGGGGGCAGGCGGTTGCCGCGCTGAGCTATACTCTCACGCCCGAGGCGAGGGTGGCGGATATTACGGCGGAGGTTGCACGCGCAGTCGAGGCGGCCGCGGCACGTGTGCGCGGGCCGATCCGTTTGATCGGGCATTCTGCCGGGGGACATCTTGCGATGCGGATGTTGTGCAAGGGGTGCCTGTCGCCCCAGGTTGGCGCCCGGATCGAACGGGGCGTGTCGATCTCTGGCCTGCATGATTTGCGGCCATTGCTGCGGACCCGGATGAACGAGACGCTGCGCCTGAGCGAGGCGGAGGCGGTGGCGGAAAGCCCGGCGTTGTTGTCGCCTATCGACGGTGTGAGCCTAAGTTGCGTCGTCGGTGCGGACGAGCGCCCGGAATTCCGGCGTCAAACGGCGCTGCTGGCCAATATCTGGACAGGTTTGGGGGCCAATGCGCGCGCTATTGAGGTAAGCGGTGAAAACCATTTCAGCATTATCGCCGGTCTGGAAAAGGCCGACGGTGCCCTGACGCGGATCCTGTTGGATTAGGCCTTGGCGAACAGGGCCGAAATCGCGGTCTTCAGCTGCGCGCGATCTTCCGGGCCCAAGGCATCGAGCAGGCGGCTTTCGGCGGCAAGGGCGGCCGATTTCAGGCGCGAGATTTCCTGCGTGCCGTGGGCCGACAATTGCACCACAAGGCGTCGGCGATCCGCTTTGTCACGAATGACAGAGATCATGTCGAGATCTTCCAGCCTGCGTTGTGCCCGGCTTACGCGGGCCGCGTCCATCGCCGTCAGGATGCACAGATCATGTGACGAGCAAGGTTGATTCGCCGGAAGCGCCATCATGATACGCCATTCGGGCACTTGCAGTCCGGCGTCTTCGACAACGCGCGAAAACATGCGAGCCGACAGCACCGACATCTGAAATGGCATGTAGTCGGACAGGTCGAAGGTCAGGGATTGAGATTGGTCTTTCATGCGCCCTACCTTCAAGTTCGCGAGATGAATACAACCTAAACGATAGCGGTGTGTCTGACCATCGCGCAAGGTAAATGTCAGGAAAGGTTGACATTCGCGGGGTCAACCTATCGGTTTTTGGATTTCAATAGTAATGGAGGCACGTTTCCGATCGTGAACGCGCGTTGGCGCGAAACCGGTCTGTTCGTCAAAAACGGGTCATTTTTCGGCTTGCCCGGCTAAGTCCCCCTGCTTATCCCCGGCGGTGGGACACCCTTCCCCAACGAAGGGCGCATATCTGTGAGGATACCATCATGACTACGACCCAACCGGCCGCGCGGCCGGATGTGAAGCCATTGAACCCGCGTTTTTCGTCGGGACCGTGCACAAAACCCCCCACATGGACGCCAAGCGCGCTGAGCGAAGAGACGCTTGGTCGGTCGCATCGCGCGGCGGTGGGCAAGGACCTTCTGAAATCTGTGATCGACCGGACGGCCAAGATCCTTGGCGTGCCGGAGGACTATAAGGTGGGCATCGTCCCGGCCTCGGACACGGGCGCGGTGGAGATGGCCATGTGGTCGATGCTTGGCGCGCGGCCCTGCACGATGCTGGCCTGGGAAAGCTTCGGTGCGGGCTGGGTCACGGATGTGGTCAAACAGCTCAAGCTGGACGCTACGGTAACAACGGCCGACTACGGCGCGCTTCCGGATCTGGGCGCTGTCGATTGGGACAGTGACGTGGTGTTCACATGGAATGGCACGACATCGGGCGTGCGTGTCCCGAGTGGCGATGTCATTCCGGCGGACCGCGCGGGCCTGACGATTTGTGACGCCACCAGCGCCGCCTTCGCGCAGGACCTGCCGTGGGACAAGCTCGATGTGACGACCTTCTCCTGGCAGAAGGTGATGGGGGGTGAAGGCGCCCATGGCATGATCATCCTCAGCCCGCGCGCGGTGGAGCGGTTGGAAAGCTACACGCCCGCATGGCCGTTGCCGAAGATTTTCCGCCTGACCAAAGGCGGCAAGCTGATCGATGGTATCTTCAAGGGTGCTACGATCAACACGCCGTCGATGTTGTGCGTTGCGGATTATGCCTTTGCGCTGGATTGGGCCGAAAGCCTCGGTGGCCTGGCCGCGTTGCACGCGCGGGCCGATGCGAATGCAAAGGCCGTTTGGGATTTCTGCGCTGCCCGTGATTGGATCGAGAACCTTGCCGTTGACCCGGCGACGCGGTCGAACACATCCGTTTGCCTGAAATTCACCGATCCGCGCATTTTGGATGGGGCCGCCTTTGCCAAGGCCGTTGCCAAGCGGATGGAGGTGGAAGGCGTTGCGCTTGATGTTGGTGCCTATCGCGATGCTCCTGCAGGCCTGCGCATCTGGTGCGGGGCCACGGTCGAGACCTCGGATATCGCCGCTATGCTGCCCTGGCTCGACTGGGCGTTCCACGCCGAGATCGAGGCACAGGCGGCGGCCGCCTGACGGCTCCTTCATCTTTTTCCAAATACTCAAAATGACCGGCCTGCCCCATGCGCAGGCCCCCGAACATGAGGAATGCCGATATGGCCCCCAAAGTACTCGTCTCCGACAAGCTTTCGGAAACCGCCGT
>CAZPJO010000048.1:3058-11018 GCA_964586895.1 uncultured Roseicyclus sp. | reverse complement strand
TGTCGGCCCCAAGCGTGTTGTAGAAGCTCGCGAACTCGATCCCGATCGCACCCGACCCGATCACCAGCAGTTTCTTGGGCATATGCGGCGGCGTCAGCGCGGCCTTGTAGGTCCAGACCCGCTTGCCATCGGCCTCAAGCCCCGGCAATTCACGGGCCCGCGCGCCGGTCGCTAGGATGATGTTCTTCGCGCTCAGCTCTTCGGTCCCCTTGTCGGTCTTGACCGTGACCTTCCCCTTCGCGGGGATCGTCGCCTCGCCCATCACCGTGGTGATCTTGTTCTTCTTCATCAAATGCGCGACGCCGCCCGAAAGCTGCTTGGCCACCTTGCGCGAGCGGTCGACAACGGCGTCGAGGTCATAGCCGATCCCATCGGCCTTCAACCCGAATTCTTTCGCGCGGTGCATCAAATGGAACACTTCGGACGAGCGCAGCATCGCCTTCGTCGGGATGCAGCCCCAGTTGAGGCAAATGCCGCCCATATGCTCGCGTTCGACGATGGCCACCTTCAGACCCAATTGGCTGGCGCGGATCGCGGCGACATAACCGCCGGGTCCTGCGCCGATCACGATGAGGTCGAAATTCTGTGCTGCCATGGGGTCGTTCCTTCCGGCGTTGTCGGTTGTGAGCGTTTGTTCAACGTTAAACTATCCGCAGGGATCCCACAATTGACGCTAGGTCGCAGTCCGGGTTGCACCGGGCGCAAGGCTTGTTCGGGGGGGACAGCGTCCGGCGCGATCAGGTCAAGGCGCTTTGCAACTCGCGCAAGATCGCCCCATAGCCCCCCTCTGCGACGAAGGCGCGCTCGCCCATTGTCATGTCGCGCCCCAGACACGCGTTGCGATAGGGAAACCGCCCGAAACGACGAATGATTTCGCGATGAACCTGAGCGTGCAAATGGTTCTCGTCGCCGTCCATCCGGGTCGCAAACAGGTCGACGCAAATATCCTGATGCGCGAGGTCTTCGGAATGCATGAACGGCATGTAGACGAACTGCCGCAGCAGCCCGTCGATCTCGCGATCCCAGCCGTTCGCGATCATCTGACCCGACACCTCAAGCGCCGCCGCATCCGTCGCAAAGGCGCGCGGGTCATCGCGGAACATGTTGCGCGGCAATTGATCAAGCAGGATCACCAACCCCAGCGCGCCCGTGGCATCAACCGCCCAACCGCGCAGGCCCCGGCCCTGACCAGCGCCATGAACAGCGTCGTGCGCCTGATGCCAGGTGGCGCCAAACCGATCCCGGATCTCCTGATCGAAGGCGTCGTCTTTTTTGTACCATTTTGCCGGCCCGGCCTTTTCCCAGAACGCCAGGACGTCTTGCGCCTGGATGTCATGTTCACGGGTCATGCACGCACCTCCTCATCGGCCATGTCGTCACCGGCCATTTCCTCGGCGGCTTCGATATAAAGCTCCTGCGCGGCCTCAAGGGCGACGGCGGTCGCGGCACCCGGCATCACGTTGGCGTAAGGCACGCTATCATAATCGTCTTCCTCGACATAGGCCGACTGGCGCTGCGTCATCCGGTAGAGACCGTAGATTGTCACACACCCCAGCACCGCAGCCAGGAAAAGCCAGAATCCCCCCGGGCCCACCTGCCCCATCAGAAGGCCCATCATCGGCGGCCCCACAATCGCACCGATGCCGTTGACAAAGATGAAGCCCCCCGACGCGGCGGGCATGTCCTCGACCTCCAGGTAGTCATTGGCATAGGCCAGCAGGAGCGCGTAGAGCGGCTGCGCCAACCCGCCGGAGAGGGCCGCGATGACAAGCAGCGCAAGGTAGGAATTGGCAAGGAAGAAACCGGCAAGGGCGACAATCCCGCCCGCCGCCGCCGCCCCGATGATCAGAACGCGGCGGTCCATCCGGTCCGAAAACCAGCCCACAGGGTATTGCAGGATAATCGCGCCCACGAAAAACGACGAAATGAAGCCCGAAAGCTGCCCAAGGCTGAGGCCCAATTCGGTCGCATAGACCGGTGCCATTGCGAATTGCCCGGCAAAGACACTGCCCATGAAGAGCATACCGATGACCGAAAACGGCGACGCCTCATAGAGTTGCCTGAGCGACATCGGGCGCGTCGCGTCGATCGCGGGTGTCGGCACGGCAGACAGAAGGATAGGGGCGAAACTGAGCGAGACAAGGATGGACGGGATGATGAACAAGACCCAGCCGGTCGGATCGCCCGCCGCCAGAATGCCCTGCCCCGCGACAAGGCCCATCATCTGCATCAACATATACGCGCTGAGCGATTGGCCGCGCGTCTCGTTGGTGGCCGAATTGTTGAGCCAGGATTCCGCCGTCACATAGACCCCCGACAAGCAGAACCCGAGTGCGACGCGAAACCCCATCCACGCCCACGCCTCGGTCAGCAGCGGGTAGGAGATCACGATGGCCGACATGAACGACGCCAGCGCCGCAAAGACCCGCACATGACCGACCGAGGCAATGAATTTCGGGGCCATGCGGCTTCCGCCCAGAAAGCCCAGGAAATAGGCCGATCCGATCAACGAAAGTTCGAACGTGGAGAACCCTTCGATCGCGCCGCGCACGCCCATCATCGACCCTTGCACGCCATTGCCGACCTGCAACAGGAACATCCCCAGCAGAAGCGCCCAGGTGGTGCGAATGACATTGATCATGATGGCCTCCCATGCTGGCCGGTTCGTGGCCCGCTATGGCGCAAGGCAGAGGGCAACTTCTGTCATGTTCGCGACGGGATTAGCAAAGAAGCGTCGCCGTAGGAGAAAAAGCGATATTCGTTTGCGACGGCGTGGTCGTAAACCGACCGGATCGTGTCCGCCCCCATCAGGGCCGAGACCAACATCATCAGGGTCGATTTGGGCAGATGGAAGTTGGTCATCAACGCATCCGTCACCTTCCATTGATAGCCCGGGTAGATGAAAATATCCGTGGTGCCTTCGAAGGCCTGCATCATGCCGTCCGGCGCGGCCGCACTTTCGATCAGGCGCAGCGCCGTGGTGCCCACCGGGATGATCCGCCCGCCGCCCGCGCGCGTCGCGTTGATCTCGGCGGCGGCCTTTTCGCGGACCTCGCCCCATTCTGCGTGCATCTTGTGGGTCGTCACATCATCCACCGTAACCGGAAGGAACGTCCCCGCGCCAACATGGAGGGTGACAAACGTGAAATCGACACCCCGCGCAGACAGGGCCGCGACAAGCGCCTCGTCAAAATGCAGGCTCGCGGTGGGGGCCGCGACGGCACCCGCACGCTTGGCCCAGATCGTCTGATAATCGTCTTTGTCGCGATCATCGGGCGCGCGCTTGCCGGCAATGTAGGGCGGCAGGGGCATCGCGCCTGCGGCGTTCAGGGCCGCGTCAAAGTCATCGCCCGAAAGGTTAAAGCGCAGCCGGAGATTGCCGTTATCCAGATGAACTTCACCCTGCAAATCATTGCTGAATATTATTTTTTCACCTGCCTTGAGCTTGCGCATCGGCTTGCCAAGCGCGCTCCAACTGCCATCGGCCTGCGGCTCAAGCAGGGTCACTTCGATCTTGGCCCGCACCTCTCCCTCCGCCGTCATTCGGGGCCGCTGCCCGGTCAGGCGCGCAGGGATCACGCGGGTATCGTTCAGGATCAACCGGTCTCCCGGTTGCAACAAATCGGGCAAGTCCGCGACCGTTTTGTCGCCGATCACATCGCCTTCGGCCAACAGCAGCCGTGCCGAAGATCGGGGCCGCGCGGGGCGGGTTGCAATCAACCGATCAGGCAGATCGAAATCGAAATCGTCAAGTTTCATGGATGGCTCATTGGCTGAAGTCAGGCGGCGGCGCGCGGAAGATTTCGCGGAAGATGCCCGGGGTCAAAAGCGAGAGCGGATTGACCGACACGCGGGTGTCTTCCGGGTCGCCAATGACACGGTAGTTGAACCCGAACAACCCCTCGTCACGGGGCGCGAAGATGGCTCCGAACAGACCATTCACAAGGTAGAACGGCGACACGACGCCCTGCATCTCATAGCGCTCGGACGCGACATCATAGACCCCGTCCATCGAAATCCCCATCGACGGGCCCACTGCCGCCCCTTCGGTGACGGTGATCTGGTCGGGCGTCACGCGGAATTCGGCGTTGACCCGCCCCAGGTTGATCCCCTCGCCGCCCAATTGTTCAAGCAAGCCCACAACCGATATGAGGTTGAGGATTTCGGCCATGACCGGTGCGTCGCGCAAACGCGGGCTGTCGATGCTGAGGCGACCGTTATATTGCCCTTGCTCAGGTCGCGCGGCCAGCACGAGGTCAAACGGACCGCCGTGGATGTTGGTGATGATATTGGCCGCCCGAAGGACCGCGCCACCATCGTCGGATTGCATCCGCACCGACGGGCCGTTGGTGCCCGGCACCAATTGCCCGGTGACCGCAGCCGTCCCATTGACCAGCCCGCGGAAATCGCCGCTCATCGTGCCCCCCTCAAGATCGGCGCGAAGGTTCGTCAGGGCGATCCCATTGGCGATCTGCATCCGGTCCAGCGCGATATTGAGCGGGCCGATATCGCCGCTGGACGACCCGCCCGTGCTGGCCAGCGAGGGCATGAACCGGAAATCCAGAAGGCCGCCCGAAACCTCGATGGCGGGCGCTTGCCCGCGCCGCGAGATCAACCCGCCCTGCACGTCCAGCCAATCACCGATCCGGAATTGCCCGGCAGAGAACCGATCGAGCCAGCCATCGTCGGTAAAGCTGATCGCGCCATCCAGTGTCAGGTCCGCCCCCGACAGAGAGATCTGGCGCACTTCCGGCCTTGGGCCAAGGCGGATATCGGCGCGGAATGTGCCGGTTGCGGCCTCGGGCAAGCGCCATGCCAGCGGCGGGATGGCCAGACCGATCCCCGCAAGCTCGGAGCGGACCTGCATCGTTGCGGGCCCGTTCGAGCGCAAGAACACCGTAAGGTCCGCAGCCCCCCGCCCCGACATCAGCCAATCCGGCACCGACACCCCGAACGTCGCAAGCGATTGGCGGTCAAGCGTCGCGCGGGCCTGCACAAGGCTACCGGGGTCAGAGCCGGGGCCGACCTGCACGGACCATTGCCCGCTGACCGGGACCCCGTCGAAGACCGCGCGCCCGCCGATGGCCAGCTCTTCGCGGGTCATGCGGATCGTCAGGCGCTCGGCCTCAAGACTGCGCCCGGGCACAAGGTCGTTTGCCCGGAAATCGGCCACTTCACCATCGACGTTGATCTCAAGCCCACCCAGACCGCCATCGCCATCAGCGTTGGCGTCGCGTTCGACAAGGCGCGTGGCAAGCCGGGCGCGCGCCGTCAACTGGCCGGTGCCGATGTCTTCGGGGGCAAGCTCGCTGGCGGCAAGTGCGGCGAAGGGCGGGCCTGCAAGGACATGCATGACGTCCGGCACGGCCCCCGAAATCGCCAGATCGAACTCGGCCAGGGGGCCACGCACAGATACGTCGTCGATCACCATATTGGATCCGCCAAGCCCCGCCGCACCCTGCCCCGGAACCGCGATGCCGCCCTCGTCGATGCGCACCACAAGGCGCGTGTTCTGCAGGTTGAGAACGCCCGACGCATTGCGGATCGGCGGCGCCGCGGGCAGCGCGACAAGATCGGTATCGGTGAAGTCGAACGACAGCTCGTAAAGCGCCGGCGCGTCCGGTCCTTGACGAAGCGCGAAATCGACGCCCCGGACCTGTGCGGCCAGCAAACGCTCTTCCACCCACCAACGGGTGTTGGGGATGGCAGCCCGCGGCCAATAGGACAGAACCGTCGCCACATCCGCATGATCAACATGGGCGTCCAGCGCAAGCGTCAGGCCATCGGGGGCGGCCCGCAGGGTGCCATTGACCCTGCCGCGCAGATCATCGTCGTAGATGACCGCCTGCCCCACCTCGGCCACGACCGTTTCACCCAACGTCAGGCGCAGGTCCACGGACGCCCCGTCGACGGCCAGCGGCGCATCGAACAGCCCGTCAGGATCGGCCGCGATATCGGCAAGCGTGAACTGCCCCACATAGATGTCCCCCTCCGGCGCGACATCAGCATGACCACGCGCCGTGAACGAGAGTTGGTCCGACGACAGCCGCACATCGCGCAACTCCGCGCGGCGGGTGTCGGGGTCATAGGCCAACCGTGCGGCCATGGCATTGAACGGCACCGGCTCGTCCTGCCCGGGAAGGGTCACAAAACCTGCCCCGATCTGCAACTGGCCATCCACGGCCCCGAGCGTGCCGTCATCGCCCAATGTGGCCGACAGACTGCCGTCAATCGGCGCGCGCATCAGGTCGAGCCACGCCAGCGCGGGACTGCTGGCGGCAAGATCGCGCGCGGCCAGCGTATCGAAGACGACGGACACCTCGGTCTGCCCATCACCCGCATTGCGACTGAGCGCGATGTCGAGCGTCGCGTTGCGGCTTCCGTCCAGCCGCCCGCCAACCGACAGGCCCAATTGCCCCCCTTCGCGCACCAGCATCATCGTTGCCCCGTGCAGGCGCATGTCGCGGCCCGTCATGGCATCGGTCAGCAGGACATCCATGCCCTCGCCACGCACGTCTTGAAGCTCGGAAAAGATCGCTGACGAGAACATACGGTCCAAACGCGCCAGGGTGTCGGCAAGGCTGACCTCGGTCGCGGGGGCCTCGCTCGGGTCGGCCCCCGCAAACCCAAGGTCAAGGCGTCCGTCCTCTGCGCGGCGCAGGTTCACCCCGGCATCAGTGACGATGACACTGCGCACCCGAAGCGCGCCGCCGACCAGCGGGCCGGGCGCGACCCGGACCTGCAGGCCGGGAAACACCGCGCGCAGCTCGCCATCGGGCGCGGTCAGCGCCACGTCGCGAAACTCGATCGCCGGGGCGCGCCCGCCCTGCGGCAAGGCCAGCCGCATGTCGCCCACCGACACGTCGCCCGTGGTCATCGCGTCATTGATCGTCGCCTCGATCCGCGCCTGCATCGCGTCCGGCACGGCCATGGGCCCCACGAACAGCCGCGCCCAGAGCCCGCCCAACGCAAGCAACACCACCACCGCGACACCCAACAGCGCCCGGATCCAGAACCGGCGCCGGGGGTGACTTTGGGCTGTTTCAGCCGGGGAGGTTTCGATCTGCTCCATCCTCTATCCGCCTGCGCGGGCCTGCCTGTGTTTTCATTGCCCTTTAATCTGGCCGCAAACCGCCTAGCTTGCAAACCCGAACGGCTTTTTGCCACGCCCACACGAAGGAATGCACTTTATGCCCGATATCGCCGACACCGCACCCGATTTCACGCTGCCCCGTGACGGGGGCGAGACCCTGACCCTGTCGGCGCTGCGGCCCAAGAACGTCGTGCTGTATTTCTATCCGCGCGACGATACCCCCGGCTGCACCAAGGAGGCGATTGCCTTCACCGGTCTGGGCGACGCGTTCGCGGCCGCCAACACGCAGGTGATCGGCATTTCCAAGGACACCGCCGCCAAACATGACAAATTCGTCGCCAAGCACGACCTTGGCGTCGCACTGGTGTCGGATGCGGAAAGCGACGTCTGCGAGCAATATGGCGTCTGGGTTGAGAAAAACATGTATGGCAAGAAATCCATGGGCATCGAACGCGCGACCTTCCTGATCGACGGGACGGGCAAGATCGTGCAGATCTGGCGCAAGGTGAAGGTACCGGGCCATGCCGAAGCCGTGCTGGAAGCGGCCGAAGCCTTGTAACACCGATCAACACGCCGGCCGCCGGCCGCTCGACCCACAGAAAGGCGATGCCATGCGCCCCCTAGCCGAAATGGCCGATGCGGTCCTGCGCACGGCGGATGCGCGCGAAAAGACGGGCCTGTCGCGACGCCTGGCCGCCCAATGGCAGGCCGCGCGGGCCGCGGGCGACACGCCCGAAATCGGTACGGCGTCGCCCCCCGATCAACCCGCCCGCCCGGCGGAGCCTGCATTGCTTGATCCACGCGACGTGCCGCGTCGCAAGCCCGGC
Organism: uncultured Roseicyclus sp.; assembly: GCA_964586895.1. Classification (GTDB taxonomy): domain Bacteria; phylum Pseudomonadota; class Alphaproteobacteria; order Rhodobacterales; family Rhodobacteraceae; genus Gymnodinialimonas. Next base: position 3,098 of record CAZPJO010000048.1, on the reverse strand, counting down.
ACGCCCGAGGGACGCATCGCGATCCTGCACGCCGTTGCGC
>CAZPJO010000048.1:0-3048 GCA_964586895.1 uncultured Roseicyclus sp. | reverse complement strand
TGTCTGGACCGTCACCCCATCCATGGTCGACGAGGACACGCCGATGCCCATCGGGTTCTTCGACGATTGGGTCAAGGCCGCCGATGAGGAATCCAAGCATTTCAATCTGATGGCCGATTGTCTTGAAGCAATGGGCAGCCATTATGGGGCCTTGCCCGCGCATGCCGGAATGTGGCGCGCCGCCGAAGATACGGCGGACGACCTGATGGGGCGGCTGGCGGTTGTGCCGATGGTGTTGGAGGCGCGCGGCCTTGATGTAACGCCATCGATGATCAAGACGTTTGAAAAGGCCAAAGGCGATCCCGCCGCCGCAAGCGCGGTCGAAGCCCTCAACGTCATCTACGCGGAAGAGGTGCACCATGTGGCCTACGGGTCCAAATGGTTCCACTTCCTGTGCGGGCGTCATGACACCGATCCGAAAGAGGCATTTCATGATCTGGTGCAGCGGTATTTTCACGGCGCGCTGAAGCCGCCGTTCAACGAAGAAAAACGGGCCGAAGCGGGCATTCCGCCGGATTTTTACTGGCCTTTGACGGGCTGACGCGGCGACCAACCGTGGGGCGATGCGCACAATCGGCGGAAATCCGCTGAAATCTCACGGTTTTTTGATGCGTTTCTCAAACATTAAGATTACGATGTTGGCATCAAACGCGGTGTCCCTTATCCCCAAGGCCGCCGCAGCCGCCACTCGGGACATAACGGTGGCACGGCAACGCACAAGGGGAAGCGAGGCGTAAGAACAGTGACATCTCGGCTTGTAAGTCGCGTGAATGCGGCGCTTGAACGGCATCTGCCGGAACAACGACTCTTCCTGAAATCGGAAGAGGGAACTCGGTTTATCCGACTGCGGCCGGTTGCGCAGGCCTCCATGATCCTCGGATCGGCGGTCTTCGTGGGTTGGACGGTGATCGTAACCTCCATTTTCCTGATCGACACGATCTCTGCGGGCAATGCGCGCGAACAGGCGCAGCGCGAGCAGGCAATGTATCAGGATCGTCTGAATTACATGGCGCTGGAACGCGATGCGCGTGCCGCCGCCGCATCCGCCGCGCAGGATCGCTTTTCGCTTGCGATGGATCAGGTGTCGTCGATGCAGACGCGACTTCTGGAATCCGAGGAGCGTCGCCGCGAGTTGGAAACCGCGGTCGACGTGATCCAGGCCACGCTGCGCCGCGCCATCGATGAACGCGACGACGCACGCGTAACAGTGGCCACGCTGCAGGGCGAGTTGCAGGCCGAAACCGGCACCGTGCAGACCGCCGCTGAACGCGAATGGGAATTGCAGCAGACGCTGGCCTTCCTCAACGATGCGCTGGAAGTGACCGCCGAAGAGCGGGATGAAACGCATTCGCAGATGGCCGATGCCGCAGACGAGATCAATCGCCTGAACTTCGAATTCGCGCTGACCGAAGAACGGCAGAACCGCGTCTTCCGGCAGTTGGAAGAGGCCGTGGCCGTCTCGATGGAGCCGCTGGACGAAATGTTCAGCGCAGCTGGCCTGAGCACCGATGACCTGATCGAAAGCGTGCGCCGTGGCTATTCCGGCCAGGGTGGCCCGCTGACGCCGATCATCTCGTCCTCCGGCGACGGTCCAGACCCGCTTTCGGATCGCGCCAATCAGCTGTTGCAGGAACTCGACGAGATCAACCTGTGGCGCATCGCCGCCGAACGCCTTCCGTTCAGCAACCCCGTTGACGGCCCCTATCGCCAGACCTCCGGCTTCGGCCCGCGCCGCGACCCGATCAACGGCGGTCGGCGCATGCACAACGGCCTGGATTTCGCGGGCAGCCGCGGTACGCCGATTGTTGCCGGTGGCGACGGCGTCATTGAATTCGCTGGTCGCCAGAGCGGTTACGGACTTACTGTTGAAATCAGACACAATAACGGGTTCATGACCCGCTATGCCCACCTCAACCGCATCCGTGTGAGCGAAGGGGAAAGGGTATCGCGCGGCGAACAGATTGGTGATATGGGAACAACCGGTCGGAGCACGGGCGTCCATCTGCACTATGAAGTGCATCGCGATGGAACGCCGGTCAATCCGATGACGTTCATAAGGGCAGGACGCAATGTTTTCTAAATCCAAGATCAACGAACCGGGACCGAAGCAGGGCGGAGCGTCCAACGGGTCCAGCGGTGACAGCCCGGCCTCGGGCACGACCTCGGGAGATACCATGAACAAGCCGAACACCGCCGCCAGCTCGGGCAGCAAATCCAAGCCGCAGCCTTCGATGCTGTCGTCCGACCTGACGATCGTGGGCAATCTGCGCACGACCGGCGACATTCAGGTTGAAGGCACGGTGCAGGGTGACATCCGCGCGCATCTTCTGACGGTTGGCGAAAGCGCCAATATAGAGGGTGAGATCGTGGCCGACGATATCGTCGTCACAGGCCGCGTCGTGGGACGCGTGCGTGGCCTCAAGGTGCGCCTGACCTCCACCGCACGTGTGGAAGGCGACATTATCCACAAGACGATCGCCATAGAGTCCGGTGCACATTTCGAAGGATCTGTGCAGCGGGCCGAAGATCCGCTTTCGACCGGCGCCAACAACGCCGCACCGCGCACGCCGATCACCACCGGCGGCAGTGCAGGCTCTGCGCCTGACGCATCCTCCGTGCCGCGCCCCGCGGCCGCAGGTCCGGTGCCACAGCCGTCGGCGAAATCCGACAGCTGAGCGCACACAGGCGGGCCAGATCCGTCACACAGAACACATCAAAGCCGGGCGCCCTGCCCGGCTTTTTTCGTATCCGCCTTTTGTTTGAGTGCAGGCCGTTCACGCCACGCCGGTCACGGTCGCCTGCCGGTAGATATGCCATGACGCATGCCCAAGGACCGGCAACACGACAATCAACCCCACCAAACCCGGCATCATCGCCAGAAACGTCAATGCCGCGATGGCAAAGGCCCAGACAAGCATCACCTTCGGGTTCTGTCGGATCACCGCCACGGATGTGATCATCGAGGTCACGAAATCCACCTCACGGTCCAGCAACAACGGCAGCGACACAACCGTCAGCGCAAAAAGCACAAAGGCGAAGATCGCCCCG
>CAZPJO010000047.1:2478-11248 GCA_964586895.1 uncultured Roseicyclus sp. | reverse complement strand
CCCTGCGCCTCGATCCAGTCGAAGGTCCGGGCAAACGGCTCGGGCAGGGTCATGCCCTCCGGCAAAGCGGCGCGGACGTCATCCGCGTGGCTCATTTGATCACCTGCGTCAGTTCAAACGTCCGCACGTCCACCAGGCCCAGATCGCTGATCCGCAATTCCGGTATCACCACCAGCGCCAGAAGCGAGTGCTGCATATACGCGTTGTTGAGCGTGCATCCCGACGCCTCCATCGCGCCAACCAGACCCGTGACTTTCGCCGCCACCTCTGCCGCCGGTGCGTCCGACATCAGCCCCGCGATGGGCAGCTCGACCAAGGCCTGCTCCACCCCATCGCGCCAGAGCGTCACGCCGCCCCCAACCTCGGCCAACCGGTTCGCGGCCATGGCCATCATCGCACGGTCGGTGCCCACGACGATCATGTGGTGGCTGTCGTGCGCCACGGTCGAGGCCATCGCCATACCGGGCCCATAGCCAAAGCCGCTGACGAAACCGTTCACCACGCCGCCCGTTCCGCGATGCCGTTCCACAAGGGCGATCTGCGCGATGCCGTCCGGTTCGACCACGCCGCCGCGCACCGGAAGATCCATCACAAGCGCCTTTGTGGGCGCCTGATTTTCCACGACACCGATCACATTGGCCGTGACCGTTTCCGCGTCAGAGCGAACCTCGAAATCCGCCGCCGCCAACGCGCGGCCCAGATGGACCGAGGCTCGCGTATCGTCGGGCCAATCCAGATGCGGGCAATCGACCAGGACCCGCCCCGCCTCGGCTAGCTTCACGCCGCGTCCATAGACCGCCTCGATCGGCAGGGTCGCGAGGTCCGAGGTTACGATCATATCGGCCCGCCGCCCCGGCGCGATCTGGCCCACTTCCCGCTCCAGCCCGAAATGCGTGGCGGTGTTGATGGTCGCCATCTGCAACGCCACCAACGGGTCACAGCCGCATTCAATCGCGTGCCGCACGGCGCGGTTCATGTGCCCTTCATCAACCAGCGTCTTGGCAAAGCAATCGTCGGTGCAGATGATCATGTTGCGCGGGTCGAGCCCGCGTTCGGTGATCGCGGTGATTTGGCTTTCGATGTCATACCAAGCGCTGCCCAGACGGATCATCGACCGCATCCCTTGCCGCATCCGCGCAATCGCGTCGGCCTCGCAGGTGCCTTCGTGGTCATCGGCCGGGCCGCCTGCGGCATAGGCATGGAACGCGGGCCCCAGATCGGGCGAGGCATAATGCCCGCCCACCGTCTTGCCCGCCGCTTGCGTTGCGGCGATCTCGGCCAGCATCTGCTGACTGCCATTCACCACACCGGGAAAGTTCATCATCTCGCCCAGGCCGATGATCCCGGGCCAGGCCATCGCTTCGGTCACATCCTCGGGGCCGATCTCGTAGCCGGTGGTCTCAAGCCCGGGGGCAGACGGCGCGCAGGAGGGCATCTGCGTCCAGATATTGACCGGCTGCATCAACGCCTCGTCATGCATCAGGCGCACCCCGCGCAGCCCGAAAACATTGGCGATTTCATGGGGATCGGTGAACATCGAGGTCGTGCCATGGGGGATGACGGCGCGGGCGAATTCGGCGGGCGTCAGCATGCCGGATTCGATATGCATGTGTCCGTCGCACAGCCCGGGGATCAGGTATTTACCGCCAAGGTCGGTGACCTGCGTCGCGTCGCCGATGCAATGGGACGCATCCGGCCCGACATAGGCGAACCGCCCCTGTTTCACGGCGACCTGCCAGCCTTCCATCACCTCGCGCGTCTGCACCAGAACGACGCGGGCCTGGGTCAGGACAAGATCGGCGGGTGCGCGACCGGCGGCGGTGGCGACCAGATCCGAGGCGACATCGGGCCAGGTTGGGAAGGGCGTTGGGTCCATGGCGCAGTTTTGCCGAACCGTCCGGGCCCCTGCAAGAGACGTTTCAATGACACGGCAGCCGGCGTCGCCTATGCAAGCAACCGTCGCGCCCACATCGCCTCGTAAATCGGCAAAGCGGCGTCCAGAAGGGCATGATGCTCTGGCGCAACCTCGGGCAAGGGCCCCTCGGCCCCCGCGAACCCGGTGGAGCGGTGGACCGCGTCATACCAATGCGGGGCCCACGCGCCGTCAAAGCCCTTTGGCCCCGCAGTCCACGACAGCATCGCCGGATCAAAGGCCAGCCCGATCTTGCCACACAGCGCGCGCAGCAGGGGTTCGGGGGCCGCACGAATATCGGCGCTATCGACGATTGGCCCCGGCAAGGCGTTGTAAATGCGATCAATTTCCGCAAACCCGATATCATCCATCGTGATCGTGGCACGTTTGGCGGCGTAGCTTGCGATCACGCGGGCGGGGTGGCGGATCAGGTGGACATTTGTGCAGTCCTTGGCCCAATCCAGCGGGAAGGCGGGCAGCATGTGGTGGGTCATCAGTTTGAGGTATTGGTGCGGCGGATCAGCCGCGCGCCTGAGCCCGGCGATGACGTCGCGCGCGTCGGTGGGTTGGCTTGCCATGGTCTCTGCGCGCATCGGATGATCCGTGCCGGATGCTGCAAGGTAGGCGGCGTAGAACGGCTCGTCCCAGGCCGTGCAATCGGCGCGGTTTCCAAACGCATACATCATCGCCGTCGAAAGGTTGCGCGGCCCGGACCACATCGCGATTTTCATATGAATTTTCCTGTAGTTCTTTTGTAGTTTTTTCGTAACTCATCGCATCGCGCGGATTTCACCCTTTCGTGACATCAAGCGGGCGTGTCTTGCAATGCATGCCGCGCCGCGTTTCGGTGCCTGCAACGGTAACGAAAGGACCGCCCCCATGTCCCGCACCCCGATCCGCGAGAACGTCAAGACCCTGATCCTCAGCGCCGCCATCGTGACCGGTGCGATCCTCGGGCACGGCAAGGCCCATGCGCAGGATATCCGCACGACCGTGGTGGCGGGTGGATGTTTCTGGTGCGTGGAATCGGATTTCGAACGGGTCGATGGCGTGATCGAGGTTGTCTCGGGCTTTTCCGGCGGCACGGTGCCCAACCCCGAATACCGGCAGGTCGTGCGCGGCGGCACCGGCCATCTTGAGGCGGTGGAGATCACCTATGACGCCGATGTTCTGCCCTATGCCGCGCTGCTGCGCCTGTTCCTGCGGAGCATCGATCCGCTTGATGCCGGTGGCCAGTTCTGCGACCGGGGCGAAAGCTACACCACCGCGATTTTCGCGGGCGACGCGGCGGAGCGCGAGATTGCCCGTGGCGCGATCCTTGAGGCCGAAGGCACGCTGGGCGAGAGCGTCGTTACCCCGATCCGCGACGCGGCCCCGTTCTACCCGGCCGACGCCTATCATCAGGATTACTACCGTTCGGACGAGATCATCCTGACCCGCTTTGGCCCGCGCCGGAAATCAGTCGCCTATGAGCTATACCGGGAGGCCTGTGGCCGCGATCAGCGCGTGCGCGACATCTGGGGACAGGAGGCGGCGTTCGCCGCAGCCCATCTATAGGAACAGCGCCACGTTGTTTTGCAGGATGATCTCAAGCGCCAGAATACCGAGGATCACCACCAGCGGTGCCAGATCCAGCCCCCCCATCGACGGGAGCATGCGCCGGATCGGACCGTAGATCGGCTCCAGCAGGCGGTTCAACCCGTCCCAGATCTGCGCGACGATGGGCTGACCCATGTTCAGGACGCCGAAATTGATCAGCCACGACATGATGATGTGGGCGATCACGATGAATTTCGCCACGCTCAGAAGCAGCATCAGGATCTGGAAGATAGAAGTCATGGATCGTGTCCGGCCATTGCAAGGATGCACGGCAAATAGGCGCGACATTGCCCCGCCGCAAGCAATCGGTGCGGATTTACGGGAATGGACGCGGATTTGACGCGACGGCCCTGTTGTTATTCGCGGCCAGTTCCGCGATTTGCGGGCTATGTACCCATTTGCCCGCACCCTCGCCATCGCCGCCAAGGAAAGCCGCAAGCCGCGCCTTGGCCTATACGACACCCATGTGATGACGATGCGCTGCTGGCCGTTCGATATCGATTACTTCCTTGAGATGAACAACGGGCGTATCCTGACGCTGTTCGATCTGGGGCGGACCGCGCTGGCGATCCGGATCGGGCTTTGGGAGGTTCTCAAGCGGGAAAACTGGGGCCTTGTGGTGGCGGGGTCGACCGTGCGCTACCGCTCACGGATCAGGCCGCTTCAGACGTTTGAAATGCGGACCCGGTTTCTGGGCTGGGACAGCCGGTTTTTCTATCTGGAACAGGCGATGTGGCGGGGCGAGACCTGTTGCAACCACGCTTTGCTGCGCACCGGGGTGACGCAAAAGGGCCGGTTGGCCCCGGTCGGGGACGTGGCGCGCGCCATGGAGATCACCGACGGATCGCGTCCGTTGCCCGATTGGGCGCAGGGCTGGGCTGCGGCGGATGCGACACGTCCCTGGCCGCCGGAAGTCTGAACGCCGCCAAATCATTGGACAAAGCGGGCGCACCGCAAGATGGTTGCGCCTATGGATAACGCGACCCCCACCGACCCGAGTCAAATCCGTCGTAGACGCATCTGGGGATGGTGGGCGTTCGATTGGGCGAGCCAGCCCTATAACACCCTGCTGCTGACCTTTGTTTTCGGCCCCTACATCAACGAATTGCTGGGCGACGGCACGCAGGCGCAGGCCGCCTGGGGCTTTGGCGTTGGCACGGCGGGATTCCTGATCGCGATTTCCGCGCCGTTCCTGGGCGCGATGGCGGATTTGTCGGGGCGGCGGATGCCGTTCATCTACATCTTTTCGGTGATGTATGTGGTGGGCGCCTATGGCCTGTGGTGGGCGGCGCCGGGTGATTTCAACCTGATCGCGACGCTTGTGTTGTTCGCGATTGGCCTGATCGGGATGGAATTTGCGACGATTTTCACCAACGCGATGCTGCCAACGCTGGGCAAACGGCGACATTTGGGGCGCATCTCGGGGTCGGGCTTTGCCTGGGGCTATGTCGGCGGGTTGGTGTCCCTGATCCTGATGCTGTTTTTCTTCGCGGAAAACGCCGAGACGGGCAAAACGCTTCTGGGGATGGACCCGGTGTTCGGGCTGGACGCAGAGGCACGCGAAGGCACGCGGGCGGTCGGGCCGTTGACGGCGATCTGGTTTGCGGTCGGGATGATCCCGTTTTTCCTTTGGGTGCGCGATGAAACGCTGTCGGGCGCAATTCCGATGGGCGCGGCGTTGCGCGGGGCCTGGCCGTCGCTTGTGGTCTCGCTCAAGCGGTTGCCGTCGGAGCGGCCGCTGATGTTCTATCTGCTGTCGTCGATGTTCTATCGCGATGCGCTCAACGGAATGTATGTCTTCGGGGGCATCTACGCATCCGGCGTGTTGGGGTGGAGCATCGTGGACGTGGGCATCTTCGGCATTCTCGCGATCTTGACGGGGGCGTTCTTTTCGTGGCTGGGCGGCCGGATGGACGGCGCGTTCGGGCCGAAACCGGTGATCGTTCTGAACGTGGTCGTGCTGAGCTTCGTGGCGCTGGCGGTGGTGTTCGTCAGCCGCGACAGCGTGTTCGGCATTCCGGTTGAAGAAACCTCGCGCGCGCCCGACATCGCGTTCTACATCCTTGGTGCGTTCATCGGGGCCTGCGGCGGGGCGCTGCAATCGGCCTCGCGCACGATGCTGGTGCGGCAGGCCTATCCCGACCGCATGACCGAGGCGTTTGGCCTTTATGCGTTGGCCGGCAAGGCGACGTCGTTCATCGCGCCGCTGTCCATAGGGGTCATGACCCAGATCAGCGGCTCGCAACAAATTGGCGTCGTGCCTTTGGTTATTCTGTTCCTGATTGGCCTGATCCTGCTATTCTGGGTGGATCCCAAGGGCCGCGATTACGAAGGTGAGGATGCGTGATGAAACGGTTTTTCCCATTTGCGTTGATGGTGCTGGCGGCCTGTGGCACCGGCGGCGGATCCACGGTTCAGCTTGATCCGACGATCTCGGGGCAGGAAGCGCGGCAATTCTTCGGGGCCGAGACCAGCGGGTCCGCGGGCGCGTCCGAGGCGATCGGGTTCTATTCCAACGGATGCCTTGCGGGGGGTGTCGAGCTGCCCGAGACGGGCCCGACCTGGCAGGCGATGCGGCTGAGCCGGAACCGCAATTGGGGCCATACCGAATTGATCGATTACATCGAAACGCTCAGCGCCAATGTCGCGGCCAGCACGTCGTGGAGCGGGCTTTACGTGGGCGACATGGCGCAGCCGCGCGGCGGGCCGATGTTGACCGGGCATGCCAGCCACCAATCGGGCATCGACGTGGATATCTGGATGCTGCCCGCGCGGGATCTGACTCTGACCGAGCAGGATCGCGAAAACCTGTCGTCGATCTCTGTGCGTGCGCAACGGGGCGCATCGGTCAACGACAACTGGACGCAGGAGCATGCCGAGGTGCTGCGCCTGGCCGCCACGGACCCGCGCACGGCGCGGATTTTCGTGACCACCGGCGTGAAGGTCTGGCTGTGTGACAACGTTACCGGCGACAGAGACTGGCTCAGCCATATTCGCCCCGCCAACGGCCACCATTACCATTTCCACGTGCGCCTCGAATGCCCCGCGGGCGACCGCACGTGCCAGAATCAGCCCCTCCCGCAAGGCGATGGCTGCCAGGCGGCCTATGACCGCGCTGCGCGTATCCTGAACCCGCCGCCCCCCGGCCCGCCCGATACCACACCGCCGCCCGCACAGCCCCCGCGCGGGATGCGGGTTGCGTTACAGGATGTGCCGAACCAATGCATTTCCCTTCTGAGTGATCTGAACTGAGGCATCTGCGCATCAGTCTTAGTGCCGATCTGCAACAGCGTGCCGCAAGCGCGACCGCCGCGCGCCATGGGGCGTGATCCACGGCGCGCGATAACCTATGCTAAGATCCTACGCTGCCTCCCTAATTTTCGGAGACTCCCTTGCGCACATTCATCCTTCCCCTAGTTGCAGTCCTTCTGTCGGGGCCCGTTTTCGCGGGTGGCGTCGCGCCATCTTCACCGCCGCCCGTGCGCCCTGTGGTTCAGGCCGACTGGACCGAGTTCTACGTTGGCATCCAGACCGAGAGGCTGGACGGCTCGTCCGCAGGCGTCGATTTCGACGGCTCGCTCAGCGGTATCTTCGCCGGGTATCGCCATGATCTGGGCAGTTTCACCCTCGGGGCCGAGATCGACGTGCTGCGCGGCAATTTCGATTTCGGAACGGTTACTGTGGGCGCGACCACGCTTGACCTCGATTACGATGCGCAGCTGATCCGCGTCGGCGGTGAAGTCGGATACGATCTTGGCAATGTGCTGCCTTATGCGACCCTCGGCTATGTCGAGGCGGATCTTGAGTTTCAGACCCTCGCGTCAACGGACGGCGGTTTCTTCTATGGCCTTGGACTCGATTACCGCGCCACCGACCGTATCCTGATCGGGGCCGAAGCGTTGCAGCACGAATTCTCCGGTCTGGCCGGTGGATCGGACGATGCAAGCGTTACCACCTTTGGCGTGAACGTGGCGTTCGGTTTCTGACCGCCGGGCGATCCGCGAAAATCCGAGGGGCGTGCCATTTGGTGCGCCCTTTTTTCGTTTCGGGGCATGCGGGCGAGTTCGGGCAATTGGGTCGCGCTGTGTCCGGGACGCAATAGCGGAATTGCAATTTTCTGAATTGAGGACGGAAACCGGAGTGATTTCCCCGGAATCCTGCGGTATTAACGGGGAAAGGCCGAAAAACGGTCGGGCAGTCAAAATGAATGGAGTTCGAAATGAACCGCTTTGTGTTGCCATTGGTTGCAATGGCACTTTCCACCCCCGCATTCGCACAATCCACCGCCGACACATGGGCGGGCAATTACCTTGGCGTGCAGCTTGGTGATCGCCTCGACAGTTCCTTTACGATCGAGTCCGCCCCCGGTTTCGACGAAGATCTTGACGGCATCCAGGGCGGTGGGCATTTCGGCTTCCGGCGGCAGCGTGATGAGATTGTCTATGGTGCCGAGATCGAGCTTCTGGTGTCCGAGCCGGAGTTGGACGGCACCGACACGCGCGTGACCACATCGCGCATCGGCGGGACCCTTGGCTATGATCTGGGCCGGTTCCTGCCCTACGGCACGGCCGGGATCGGGCGCATGACGTTCCAGGATACCATCGGGTTCGGCGACACATCGTCGTTCGGTACGTTCGGCGGGATTGGCGTGCTTTACAGCCTTGGCCAATCCACCGACATCGGGCTTGAGGCGGTGCGCGAAAGTTACCAGAACTTCAACGAAGGCGCGGACAATTCCGTCACGCAGACCACGCTGAGCGCGCAGTTCAACATCAATTTCTAAGGCCCAACGCCGGGGCGCGCTAGAGCACTTTGCGTTTGATTTGAGTCGCAACCCGCTGCCTCGCGCCGATGGCGCGAACGCGGAACGCGACAAGATTGCCTCAGATAAAACGCTAAGTGCTTTAGCGCCCCGGTATCTCGCCGCGCTTGCCCGAAAGCGTCCAATTGTCGATCACGTCAAGCGCATCCTGCGCCGTTTCCACAAAGCGGAACAGGTTCAGGTCATCGGCCGAAATCGTGCCGGCGCGCACAAGCGCATCCCAATTCACGATCTCGCGCCAGAACTCCTCGCCGAACAAAAGCACGGGGACCTGTTCCATGCGCCCGGTCTGGATCAGGGTCAGCGCCTCGAACGTCTCGTCCATGGTGCCGAAGCCGCCGGGAAAGACCGCAATCGCCTTGGCCCGCATCAGGAAATGCATCTTGCGGATCGCGAAGTAGTGGAAGTTGAAGCACAGTTCCGGCGTCACGTAATGG
>CAZPJO010000047.1:0-2468 GCA_964586895.1 uncultured Roseicyclus sp. | reverse complement strand
ACATATTCATTGGGGGCCTGTTCATGCGGCAACACGATGTTGAGCCCGATGGAACATCCGCCCGCATCCGCCGCGCCGCGATTGCCCGCCTCCATTACCCCCGGCCCGCCGCCGGTGACGACGACGTTCTCGGTGCATTTGCTGGCCACGGAGCGTTCGGTGATCACGCGGGCGAATTCGCGCGCTTCCTCGTAATATTTCGACATGTCGCGCAAGGTGTCGCTGCGGGCCGTGTCGCGATCTTCGGGGCGCGGAATGCGCGCGCCGCCAAACAGCACGATGGTCGATTTGATCCCGTGTTCATCAAGGCCCATCTCGGGCTTGAGAAGCTCCAATTGCAACCGCACGGGGCGCAATTCATCGCGGCACAGGAAATCGTCATCCGCAAACGCCAGGCGATAGGCGGGGGATTGCGCTTGCGGCGTGTTGGGAAGGGCTTTCGCATAGGCGATATCCTGGTGGGCATCGCGGAATGGCTTGCGTTCGTCTTTCATACGAGGTCCCGTAGTTGCAATGGGTTCCACCGCGTATAGCCTTACCGCACCCGGGGCAGCAACTGGACGTTTGAATGCAAGGACTTTTCGGCTTTGTGGATGCCACCCTTGGGCGGGTGGTGCGCCATGTCTTCTTTGTTTGCCTGCGCAGTTATTTCGGCCTGTTCTACAATATCAGCTGTTCCAACAAGCACATCCTACAGACGATGCCGAAGGGTCTGATCCTTGCCACCCATGTGACGCGTCTGGACGGGCCGATGGTGGCGTCGCTTCTGTATCCGACGCGGCGGGTTCTTCCGGCGGTGCATTACAACGAATATTACCATCCGGCGCAGTATCCGGTGTTGATGCCTGCGGGGTGTATCCCGTTGTCGTCGCCCAAGGGGTGGCCGCCCGAGACGCGCGCCGCACGCAAGCAATGGGCGCAGGACAAGCTCAACACCACCATTGCGCGGGGCAAGCTTGTGCTGCTGTTTCCCGGTGGGCAGGCCAAGCGGCAGGCGCGCGAGATAATTCAGCCGCATTTCAGTGGCGCTTACGAGACGTTGCGGGCCAATCCCGATTGCCCCGTGGTGATCCTGCGCATTCAGGGGTTGAGCCGGTTCGACGCGCCGATCCGCGACCTGTTCTGGAGCTTCATCGGTATCAGACAGGGGCGGCGGCATGTGAGCATCACCATCGAGCGTCTGGATGGCGGGCTTGATACAAACATGTCTCAGGCGCAGTTCAATGCTGATCTGGAGGCGCGGTTCAACGCGCCCCCGCATTGGCCGGAGGCGTAAGCGCCCCCTATTGCATGGCGTAGCCGATTTGTCCGCCGGGCACATTGTGCAGCAGCAGGCCGGGGTTGACCTGCGCCGTGCCGCATTGTTCGAAGTTGAACCCGAAGTTCAGACACAGGGTCGAGCCGCGCACATACCAATTGCCGCCTTGGCCATAGAGGTCGTGATTGCCTTCGATGAAGCCCGCCGACGTCAATTGCCCGGAGAAGACATCGCTGCGGATGGTGCGGTTGTTGAGTTGCTGTTCAATCGGGCTGATCGCGGGGGAGCCGGTGACGGTCGGGCCGCCCGTTGGCACGGTGACGCAACCGGACAGGCCGAGGGCCACCAAGAGTGCAAGGGTAAGGCGCATGGGTGTTTCCTGACGTTATTCTGGGGTTTCCGAGGCCGGTTGGCAGCCTTGGAAAAGCGGTGCCTGCGGCCTATGGATCCGAAGGGTATATTTGCGTGGTTCAATCCAGCGTGTAGTTGATTGGCGTATCGCCAGAGACCGACGAGAAGGTCGCGACATTTCCGTTGATCACAACCGTACCGCAGTTCTGCCCCTGATGTTGCAGGCACAACGTGTTGCCCTGCACCGTCCATGTCCCGAACGTCTGCTCACCACTGAAGGTGTTATTGTGGGTCAGGCTGCCGTCGCTCCACAGGAAATAAGTCCAAGCGGGCACTGTAAGCGAGCGTCCAGCCAACTGGCTGCGCAGGTCCGGTGCGGCGGCCGTCGTTGTCGCGCCGCCGCCGCCCGTGATCGGGCCAACCGGCACGGCAACGCAGCCTGCGGCAAGCAGTGACACTCCGGCCAATGCGGTTAGGATAATCTTGTTCATGGTGTGATGTCCCCCTTGTTTTGTTGGCAAGCCTGAGTTCGTTCGCGTTGAAAATCAAGAGAAGTTTCAGGTGCGCGGCGCTTGGGGCGGCGGCGAACGCACCTGCCGCGTTGCATATGTCGGGGGCTGCGCTTATAGCCCGCGCGGAACGCCGCCGCCTTTGCCAAGGAGTCCAAACCCATGTCCAACGCCCAACTCGAGACCGCCATCGAAGCCGCCTGGGAGGCCCGCGATACGATCACGCCCGCCACCACGGGCGAGACGCGCGACGCTATTGAGGCCACGCTGAATGCGCTCGACAGCGGTAGCCTTCGCGTGGCGGAAAAGCAGGCGAGCGGCGATTGGCACGTCAACCAATGGGCCAAGAA
>CAZPJO010000046.1:8064-11623 GCA_964586895.1 uncultured Roseicyclus sp. | reverse complement strand
CCGTGGGGCCAGCACCAGTTCCACGGCTAGCAAAAGGTCCGCCTCCTCCACCTCCGACGCACCCGACAGGGCGGCCGAGGCCCGCGCGACGGCCAACGCCTGCGATGGTGCGCGCAACGATTTCACGCCAAGCCGCGCGGCAACCATGACCAATTCCCGAATGACCTCTTCCGGAACGATGATCTCTGGCAAGGCCCGGCGCGCTTCGGACAGGGCGTCCATGTCGAATTGCAGATCGGGCGCGTCCGACAAGGGATGGTCAGACAGGTCGATGTGCAAGGCCAAACGATCCAGCAGGGCCTCGGGCGTGTGTTCACCCGGCTCTGCCCCCTCATCGAAGGCCACGAGGGCCAGATCGCGCCGTGTGTCCAACGCGGCCGCCAAACGCCCGGCCAATCGCGGCTCGACCCGTTCCGCCATCGGCAAAAACAACGTCCCCCCCCGGGTCAGCAGACCCTGCGTGCGATGCAATGACCCCGTCTGCAACGTCGCGGCCAGGTCGAGCCCACCGTAAAGCGCATCGTCTCCCATCGTGGGGGCCATGCGGGCCAGGGCCTGACCCGCCAACGCGCGTCGTAGCCCGTCTTCGAACCGATCGCGCACGGGGCCCACGCGGGCGCGGACCTGCAGGCCGCCAAGCGATGTCGGATCAAGCGCAAAGCAGGCGACGGCCAGATTGACCGAATGCCAACGGGCCTCGAACACACTCACCCCAGGACCTCATCCACCACGCGCGTCACGCGGGTTGTGGACCCGGCTTCATCCAGCGGATCACGGCGCAGGCGATGGCGCAGGGCACTTGCGGCGACCAACCGCAGATGACCGCGATCAACCGCCGTGTCCCCCTCGAACGCGGCCAGGGCACGGGCGGCGCGAAGCAACGTCAATTCCCCCCGCAACCCGTCCGACCCAAGCGCCAGGCAAAGCGCGGCACAATCGCGAATGATCGCATCACTGGCCTCAATCGACGCCAGCCGTTTGCGCGCCGTAACGATCTGCGCACGCAGGTCGGCATCCGCCGCGTCCCAATCGGCGCAAAATGTCATCGCATCGCGGTCATAGGCGTCACGCCTGCGGATCACGTCGATGCGGACGTCAAGATCCTTGGGGCTTTCGACCTCCACCGACAGGCCGAACCGGTCCAGCAATTGCGGCCGCAGTTCCCCTTCCTCGGGGTTGCCCGACCCAACCAGAACGAATCGCGCCGCATGTCGGATCGACAGGCCCTCGCGTTCCACGACGTTCTGACCCGATTGCGCCACATCCAACAGAAGATCGACAATGTGATCCTCCAAAAGATTGACCTCGTCGATGTAAAGATAGCCCCGGTTCGCGCGCGCAAGAAGGCCGGGTTCAAACGCCTTTTCGCCCTTGGTCAGGGCCTTTTCGATATCAAGCGCGCCAACCACGCGATCTTCGGTGGCCCCCAGCGGAAGGTCGATCACCGGCGTCGGCTTCGCAATTACGTTGCTGTCTTGCAGCGTCACCCAATCGGGCACATCACCGACCTGCTCCGAATTGACCGGACACCCGGCCACCGCATCGATTTCCGGCAAAAGTGCCGCCAACCCGCGCACTGCGGTCGACTTGCCGGTGCCCCGGTCACCAAACACCAGAACACCACCGATGCCACCGTCGATCGCGGTCAGCACCATGGCGCGTTTCATTTCATCCTGACCCACGATTGCGGAAAACGGGAATGGGCCGGGGCGCTTCATGTCTTTCATTCGGCCGCTATCCTTGTGTCGGTCTGTTGTATCTGTGTCTGCGTATCGTTCATGTCGGGCGCCCGGCCTTCCCAGACGCCTTCGACGGCATCGACGTTGAACCGGGCGTAAAGCTCTTCCTTGAACCATTGTTCTGTGCGAACGGCACGAATGGCGCGCGCATGGGGTCCGTCATGGCGCGCGAACGCTGCCATGCTTTCCGCATCCGGCCAGATCGAAAAGGTCACCTGATGCAGCCACGGCACCTCACCGATTCCGATCTTGAACAGGACGTTGGGATCCTGTCCGATCACGGACGAAATATCGGGCACCCGGTTCCAGAATTTCGCCGCCACTCGCGGCTTCACGGTTGCGCGCGTCAACGCCGCGATGGGTCCGCCGCTAGGGTCTGCATCCGCCGTGAACGGCGTCTTGCCGGCCCAGGTTCCGCGGGCCGATGTCGCGCTCAGGAACAGGGTCCGCGATTCGGTGGCGCGCGCGCGATAACGGCGGAAAACGGCGCTTCCATGCATCGCGCGTCTGGCCGAATCGTGATCGGGCCAAGTGGCCAGGATGGCGTAAACGGCGGTGTTGGGCACCGGGGTGAACCCCTCGCCGGTGCCCGATCCGCATAGCTTCCATGACCCGATATCGCGGATCTGCGACAGGCCGCGACGGGCCAGTCCCATTTGCGCAAAGGCCCAAAGGCGCGCGTCAAGCGCGCCGAAGCGGAACAAACTAAGGGTTGTCGATTTCATGGCCGGTCTTTCCATGTGTCAACTTAGTCTGACACAATGGTCGCATCTTTGAAAGTCAAATCGCCTTTGCAATGTGCGGACGCTCCACATAGTGTAAAGAAGAGTGGACACTTTATGGAAGCGAGCGACCCTGATGCCCTCCCCTGATCCCTCCCGCGCGATTGTCATTGGCGCCGGTTTGGGCGGCCTGTCCGCCGCGATGCGTCTTGGCGCAAAAGGATACCGCGTCACGGTCCTTGATCGGTTGGACCGCGCCGGGGGGCGTGGCTCGTCGATTACTCAAAACGGGCATCGGTTCGATCTTGGCCCGACCATCGTGACTGTCCCGCAGGTCTTTCAACAGCTCTGGGCTGAATGTGGCCGTGATTTTGAGGCCGACGTCGATCTGCGGCCCGTCGATCCGTATTACGAGATCCGCTGGCGCGACGGCTCGGTCCTGCGCGTGCAGCAAGACGAAGCCGCCATGGAGGCAGAGGTCGCGCGCCTGTCGCCTGACGATCTTCCCGGGTATCGCAAGTTCCTGACCGATAGTGAAAAGCGCTATCAATTCGGCTTCGAGGGCCTCGGTCGACGCCCGATGAACAAGCTCATGGATCTTGTGAAGGAACTCCCCGGTTTCGTGCGTCTGCGTGCGGATCGGTCGGTCTATCGCCACGCCGCGCGCCGTGTGAAGGACGAACGTCTGCGCATGGCGTTGTCGTTTCACCCGCTGTTCATCGGTGGCGATCCGACCCGCGTCACCAGCATGTATATACTTGTCAGCCACCTCGAAAAGGAATTCGGCGTCCATTATGCCATGGGCGGTGTGCAGGCGATGGCCGATGCCATGGTTCGCGTGATCGAGGATCAGGGCGGAGAGGTTCGGTTGAACCAGGACATCGCCGAGATCACGTTGCAAAACGGGCGCGCCTCGGGCGTGGTCACCGTAGATGGTGAACGCCTGGCTTCGGATATTGTCGTGTCCAATGCCGATCCCGGCACCACCTATGAACACCTGCTGTCAAAGCACACCAAGAAGCGGTGGACGCCCAAGCGCCTCAACCGGTCGCGTTGGTCGATGGGCCTGTTCGTGTGGTATTTCGGAACCAAGGGCAC
>CAZPJO010000046.1:0-7964 GCA_964586895.1 uncultured Roseicyclus sp. | reverse complement strand
TGAGCGCGTCGCATGTCTTCACGCCCGACACGTTCGTGTCGCGTTACCGCTCTCCGCATGGGGCCGGGTTCTCGCTTGAGCCGCGGATTTTCCAATCCGCCTGGTTCCGCCCGCACAACATCTCGGAAGAGGTTCCGGGCCTTTTCCTTGTCGGCGCGGGCACGCATCCCGGTGCTGGTATTCCGTCCGTTGTCACCTCGTCCGAGGTTCTGACCCACCTTGTCCCCGACGCGCCGCACCCGATGGCGCGCCCCGACCAACGCCTTGCAGCCGAGTAAGATATGATTGACCCCAAAGACATGGAACATTGCCACGCCGCGATCCGCGAAGGCTCTTACTCCTTTCACGCGGCCTCCCGGCTTCTTCCGGCCTCGGTGCGTGATCCGGCCCTCGCGCTTTATGCATTCTGCCGATGCGCGGATGATGAGGTTGATTTTGGCGATGACAAACCCGCCGCCGTGCTTGCCCTGTCCGAACGTTTGGAGGCGGCCTATCGCGGCACGCCCCGAAACACGCCGACCGACCGGGCGTTTACCGCGATGATCGAGGAATTCGATATGCCCCGCGCCTTGCCCGAGGCGCTTCTTGAAGGCCTCGCCTGGGATGGGATGGAGCGGCGCTATGCCACCCTGTCGGATTTGCGTGGATATTCGGCCCGCGTCGCCTCGGCCGTGGGGGCGATGATGTGCGTCTTGATGCGGGTGCGCGATGAACAGGCGCTCGCGCGTGCCTGTGACCTCGGCGTCGCGATGCAGCTGACCAATATCGCCCGCGACGTCGGAGAGGATGCGCGCGCCGGGCGGCTTTACCTGCCCACCGATTGGCTGGATGAAGTCGGGATCGAGGCCGAGGCGTTATTCGCCGACCCCAGACCGTCACGTGATCTTCAACGCCTGACCAAGCGTCTGCTGGCCGAGGCGCATCGGCTTTACCTGCGCAGCGAAGCGGGGATCGGACGCCTGCCGTTGTCCGCGCGCCCCGGCATTTTCGCCGCGCGCCATTGCTACGATGCCATCGGGCGCAACCTTGCCCGGGCCGGTTACGACAGCATTTCCATGCGTGCCACAACGACCGGTCGGCACAAGATGGGCCTTTTGGGATTGTCGGTGCTGCGCGCCGGTTGGGTCAGCGTGACGCCGGAAAGCCCGGTGATCTTTGCAAAGCCCCTGCCCGAGACCGCGTATCTGGTGCAGGCCGCCGCCCATCCGGCGCCCAACGCCCCGGTCTGGAGCGATGCCGTGATCTCCATGCTTGGCCAGTTGAAGTCGCAAGACCACATGACCGCCGCCGAATGATCATTCTTGCGCGCGGGCCCGTGCACGCCACAGGGTGAACAGACCTGCGCAAACCACGATCAGCGCTCCGATCACCACGTTGGTCGCAAGGTCTTCGTTGAACACGACCAGCCCAAGGGTCGAGGCGAACACCAGTTGCAGATACGCAAAAGGCTGAACGGTCGAGGCTTCCGCAAATTCATAGGTCTTGATCAAAAGGAAATGCCCGCTGGCCCCGGTAATGCACAACGCGCCCATCCAGATCCAATCCCGCCCGATCATCGGCTCCCAGAACCAGATGCCGATACAGGTCATCATCACCGCGCCGACCGTTCCGGTCCAAAAGAAGCTGGTCGTGGCGCGGTCATCCCGCGCGACATAGCGCGTCAGCAGATTGTAAAGCGCAAACAGGAACGCGGCACAGAGCGGCACCAACGCCTCGATGGAAAACACCGTGATGCCCGGTTGCAGGATGACCAACACCCCCACGAAGCCGATCCCGATCGCGGTCCATCGCCGCCAGCCGACCTTTTCGCCCAGGATCGGGCCCGAAAGTGCTGCCACCAGCAATGGATAACAGGTGAAGATCGCATGCGCCTCCACCAGCCCGAGCAACACGAACCCCCCGACCATCACGCAAATCTCGGTCGCCAGAAGCAGGCCGCGAAACGCCTGCAACACCGGCTGCTTCGTCCGCGCCGCCGCGGCGATACCGCCCGCCTGCCGGGCGGCCATGGTGATCACGAAGGCTGCAAAGAACCAGTACCGGATCATCACGATCATCAGCACGTTGTATTCCCCGGCCAGATGGCGGCTGATCCCGTCCTGCATCGCAAAGACAAAGGTCGTGGCGATCATCAAAAGGATGCCGAGCCGGGGGTTGTCGTTCATCGCAGACGCCCCTTGGTCATGTGACGCTTGCGTCCGAACCCTGCGCAGCGCGTGACCTCGAACCCCGCCGCTTCAAGCGCGCGCCGGACCTCCCCGACTGCGGTATAGGTCGCGAATGTACCGCCCGGCGCCGTATGCCTGGCCACCTGTTCCATCAAATCCGCCGTCCACATGTCGGGGTTCTTCGCCGGGGCAAATCCATCCAGATACCAGGCGTCCACCGCACCCGCCCAAGACGGCAGGCTCTGCGCCGCGTGCCCGGGTATGATCTCAAGGATGAAATCATCCGCCTCTGTCCGAAGCGGAAGTGCGCCATCGTCCACATCCGCGAATATCACATGTGGCAGATCCTCCCGGAACACGGCCAACGCCCGTTTCAAATCTGCAAGAGGCATGGGAAAGGCTTCGAATGAGGTGAACCGAAGCTTGCCCGGGCAACCCGCCTCCCGAAACGCGTGCAGCGTCGCGAGGAAATTCAAACCCGTCCCAAAGCCCAATTCGCCGATGTGAAACCCATCCTCGAACCGGTCGGGAAGGTCATTGCCCTCCAGAAACACGAACCGGCTTTCGGCCAAGCCGTTGTCGAGCGAGTAAAACGGATCATCGAACTGGGTCGAGACCGGCACATCCCCGTTCCATTCGATCTTGTGCTGGTCCTGACCCATGTCGCGTCCTATCACCTGATCGGCGGACGATCTGCCAAGGGGGGTGAAGTTTCAATGGTCGACATCACGATACGCGGGGCCGGGATCACGGGGCTGATGTGCGCCTGGGTGCTCCGCGCGCGTGGGGCGTCGGTCCAGGTGGTCGATCCCTATGGTGTCGGTGCGGGTGCGTCGGGTGGAATCGTCGGGGCCCTTGCCCCGCATGTTCCGGAAAACTGGAACCCGAAGAAAGCGATGCAATTCGACGCGCTCGACAAGGCGGAGGCGCTTTGGGCCGCAATCGCCGCGACGGGCGGCATTGATCCGGGTTATGGCCGCACCGGACGCATCCAACCCTTGCCTGATGACCATGCAGTCGCCTTGGCCCGCGACCGCGCGGTGACATCACAAGACCTTTGGCAGGGTCGCTACAAGTGGGAGGTGATCGAAGCCGACCGCGCCGGTGTTAATGTCACAAGCCCCACAGGCCTTGTTATCCACGACACCCTGACTGCCCGAATTCATCCCGAACACGCCTGTTCGAGCCTATCCAAGGCCCTTGCCGCATTGGGCGTCCCGATCAGGCCCGAGGGCGATCCCAAGGGCATCGAGGTCTGGGCCACGGGCGCCGCGGATCTGGTGGAAATGTCGCAAACCCTGGGCAAATCCATCGGCGCACCGATCAAGGGGCAGGCGGCGCTGTTGCAATGCGCGCTGCCAAACGCCCCGCAGGTGTTCACCGATGGGTTGCACATCGTGCCCCATTCCGACGGCACCGTTGCGATTGGCTCCACGACGGAACGCGTGTTTGACGACCCGACCGGCACCGACGCGCAACTTGATCCGTTGATCGATCGTGCCCGCCACGCCTTGCCCTTTTTGGCCGATGCGCCGGTGATCCAGCGATGGGCCGGCCTTCGCCCCCGCGCCCGCAGCCGGGCCCCCATGGTCGGTCCGCATCCAACCCGCCCCGGTGCCTATATTGCGAACGGCGGGTTCAAGATCGGCCTCGCCATGGCCCCGGTTATGGGCGAAATGCTGGCCGATCTGATCCTTGAGGACACCGACCACATCCCCGAGAGTTTTCGACCCGAAGCCAGCCTTTAGGGCCTAAATCCCGGCCGCCTTGCGAAGCTCTGCCATCAAATCGACCAATGCCTTGCGGTTGATCTGGTTGGTCAGCGTTTCACCCTCGAACTGATCCTGCACTGCACCCACAAGAACCTCCGGCCCGGGCAACAGCCTCGGGCGAAACGCGACAAGACTTTCGCGCATGATCAATTGCACACGTTCCCCGCCTGCCCGGCCCGCCGTCGCGGACATGATCGCCAGCGGTTTGTCCCCCCATGGATTGCCCTCGGTCCGGCTCACCCAATCCAGCGCATTCTTCAAAACGCCCGAGATCGACTTGTTGTATTCCGGGCTGGCAATGACCACGGCGTCGGCCTGAGCGATCTGGTCCGACAATGTCTGAACGGCCGCAGGGATGCCTTCGCTGGCCTCCAGATCCCCGTCGTAAAGCGGCAATCGCAGATCGGCATCGTCGAAATGCGCCGGGTCAAACGCCGCCTTCGCTTCCATAAGCAGCTTTCGATTGAACGACCCCGCCCGCAACGATCCGCAAATTCCCAAAAGTCTTCCGCTGGACATATCAACCTCTCCGCCACACAAATCGACAAGGATGCAGGTAGGGTGGGAACGGCAATGACCAAGCAACACGGCGGAAAAATTCTTGCGGATCGGTTGGCCTTGCATGGCGTGACGCGTGTCTTTTCGGTGCCGGGCGAAAGCTTTCTGGCCGCGCTGGACGGTCTGCACGACGCGGACATCCCCAACATCGTTTGCCGGCAAGAAGGCGGCGCCGCGATGATGGCCGACGCGTTTGGCAAGATGACCGGCCAGCCGGGCGTTGTTTTCGTGACGCGGGGGCCGGGTGCCACGAACGCCAGCGCCGGTCTGCACATCGCGATGCATGACGCCACGCCATTGGTCTGTTTCGTGGGGCAGGTGCCACTCAAACACCGCGACCGTGGCGTGTTTCAAGAGGTCGACTACCGCGCGTTCTTCGGACCCCTCGTCAAATGGGTGGCCGAGGTCGAGCGGACCGACCGCTTGGCGGAATACATCGACCGTGCCTTTGCGGTGGCGCAATCGGGTCGCCCCGGGCCGGTGGTTCTGGCCCTGCCCGAAGACATCCTGTCCGCCATGGCCGAGCCGCCCGTGATGCACCCCGGTCCGCTGCCCACGCCCGGCGCATCACCGGACACGATCCACGCGTTCACCCGGTGCCTGCACCAGGCCGAGCGCCCCTTGATCCTGTGCGGTGGGTCCCGCTGGTCCGACACCATGCGCCAACAGGCCGAAGCCCTGGCCGAGCGCACCGGCGCACCCATCGCCGTGACCTTCCGCAGGCAGGATTACATCGACAATGACCACCCCAATTACGCGGGTGATTTCGGGGTTGGCATGAACCCGGCCCTGGCCAAACGGTTGGGGGCGTCGGATTGCATCCTGCTTCTGGGGGCCGAACTCAACGATATCACGACCGCCGATTTCACCCTGCTCGATCCCGAACAGACGCCGACCCTGCTTCAGGTCCATCCCGAAGCCGAGGCGATCGGCAAGGTCTATCCCGCAACCCACGCGATCGCGGCACCTCCGGGCGCGATGCTCAAGGATCTACTCGACGCGGTCGATCCCGCGGGGCGTGATAGGGGCGCCGCATCAGCGCGTGCCGATTACGAGGCGTGGCAAATGCCGCAAGCCACCCCCGGCGCGGTGCAGATGGAATGGGTGATCTCCTGGCTCCGCGACAATGCCGCCCCCGACACCATCATCACCAACGGGGCCGGGAACTATGCGGCGTTTCTGCATCGCTATCACCGCTTCCGCCGCTATGGGACGCAGGTCGCGCCAACCTCGGGCTCCATGGGATATGGCTTGCCCGCCGCGATCTCGGCCAAGCTGCAAAGCCCGCAAAGCCCGGTCATCTGCCTTGCCGGTGACGGCTGCCTACAGATGACCCTGCAAGAACTTTCGACCGCCCGACAACACGGGGCCGATATCACCGTGATCGTGGCGAACAACGGGCGCTACGGCACGATCCGCATGCATCAGGAAAAGACCTATCCCGGCCGTGTCTCCGGCACCGATCTCTACAACCCGGATTACGCGACGCTGGCTACGGCCTATGGCGGAACCGGCCACACGATCACCACCAATGACCAATTTCCCGGGGCCTATGCTGCGACCCTGAATGGCGGTCTGCATATCATTGATCTCAAGCTTGATCCAAAAATGCTGGCCACCACAAAAAGCCTCTAATCCGCCGGTTCGGGTCGTTCATCCAACATCCGTATCTCGCGTTGCGGGAAAGGTATGTTGATGTTGTTGTCCTGAAACGCATCCCACAGCGCCAGGTAGACCTTGCCGCGAATATTGGTCAGGCCCCCGGTCGGATCCTTGATCCAGAACCGCAGGATGTAGTCCACCGAACTGTCGCCGAAGCCCACGATATGGCACACCGGTGGCCGATCTTTCAGAACCCGTTCCACACCTTGGGCCGCTTCGATTGCAAGCTGCCTGACCTTGTGCGGGTCGTCGCCATAGGCGGTTCCGAAATAGATATCGAGCCGCACGAAATCGTTGGAATGCGACCAGTTGACGACCTGATTGGTGATCAGGTCCTCGTTGGGGATCAGGTATTCCTTGCCATCGCGCGTAACCACGCTGACGTATCGCGCACCCAGTGAATTGATCCAGCCGAACGTCTCGCCAAGCGAGATTACGTCGCCCGGCTTGATCGACTTGTCCAGCAGGATGATGACACCGGACACAAGGTTCGAGACGACCTTTTGCAAGCCAAAGCCAAGTCCGACACCGATTGCCCCCGACAAGACCGCAAGCCCCGTCAGATCCACCCCGGTCAGGCGCAGGCCGACATAGATCGCGACGCCATAGAATGCGACTTGCAGGAACTTGATCGCCAGCACCCGCATCGACGGTGACATCTCGTCGTTGCGCTGGATACGGGTGGTCGCCGTCCCGGTCAGGAACCGCGCGATCATCACCAGCATCGCAACAACCAACACCGCCTGCAAAAGCGTCAGAAGCGACAACCGCGCGTCGCCGAGGTTGAACCCCACCGAATCAAGGATCGCGGCCGCCTCGTCCCGCAGGTTCAGGATCGCCAGTGTCACGTAGATCCACGCCCCGTAGCGCACGACCGACCGCAACAGGGCCGACCGGATCAGCCGCGTCGCGAAGGCCACAAACAGCCACGCGGTGGCCAATTCGGCGATGATCGTCAGCAGGAAGGATCGCGACGGCCAAGTGACCTCGCGCATGATCAGGACAGCCAGCCAGATCAGAATGACGAAAAAGATCATCTGAAGGCGCAGGTGGATCACCACCAGAATACGCATCCGCCAGGTTGGCCACCCTTCCCGCGACGCCATCCAGGCGCGCACACGCGGTCCAAGCGTGCGGCGCAGGATGATCGCGGCCAACAGAACGGCCAGGGCAATGCCGACCTGATACGCGTTCCACGGGCGCAGCAGACTTTCCGCAAAGGCAAGGCCCTGTTCCCAAAGGCTTGTTATCTCACCCAGTGCCGCGTCAACCGCCTGCCCTTCGGGTGTTGGTTCGATCTCTGGCTCCATCCGCGCTCCGCCTGCCTGTCGTCCCACCATACGCGCGGACACGGCCACCTTGGCAAGCCTGTTGGGGCGGTGTAATCCCTCCGCCATGACCAGCTTTTTCGATATCGGCGACCGCGCGCGCCTGCCTTGGCGCTTTCATGGTGTCCGCGCCTCGCGTCTGGGCGGGCTATAGGCTCCGTCCCTGCTCCGATTTCGACCTGCCAGACACACCCGGGACAGATGCCCGGGGAACCGAGGATCACACCCATGACCGGCAAGACACTTTACGACAAAATCTGGGACGCCCATCTCGCGCATGAGGCCGACGATGGCACCTCCCTGCTCTATATCGACCGCCATCTGGTGCACGAAGTCACCAGCCCGCAAGCCTTTGAAGGGCTGCGCATGGCCGGGCGCAAGGTGCATGCACCGGACAAGACGATTGCTGTGCCGGATCACAACGTGCCGACAACTGCGGGTCGTGATGATCCCAAGAACATGACCGAAGACAGCGC
>CAZPJO010000045.1:0-11732 GCA_964586895.1 uncultured Roseicyclus sp. | reverse complement strand
GGCCCATGCCTACCTGATCTACGGGCTGACCGCCCCGCTGGTGCACGGCGCGCTGGGGTTCGGGGCCGGCGTGATCGTCCATCAGATCACAGGCTTCTCCGGCGGCGGCGTGGTGCTTTTGGCGGTGATGGCCGCATCGTCGTCCGACATCTCTGGCCCGCCAACCCTGCGCGGGGCCTTGCCCGAGGCGAACCCGTCGTCCTACGTGGGCACATCCACCGGCCTCGGCACGCCCGTTGCGATCCTGTCGATCCCTCTGTGGATCGCGCTCGCAGACCTCACAATCGGCCTTTGATCGGAGACAGACAGATGTATGACGCAACGAAACTCGTGATCATAACCGAACGCAGCATCCTCGACGGCGTTACCACCCTGATCATGGATGGCGGCGCGACCGGCTATACCCATGTCGATGCCGGCGGGCGCGGCAGCCGGGGCAAACGCTCGGCCAATCGTCCGGGCGTCGGCGGCGTCCTGTCGAACGTCAAGATCGAGGCCATCGTCGCGGATGCCGAAAAGGCCGAGGCGATCATCCAATCCATCGCCGACCGCTATTTCGCGCATTATTCCGGCATCGCCTATGTGGAGCCGGTGCATATTCTTAGGCCGCACAAGTTCGCAGTGTAACGCCATCGCGCGACTGGGCAAAACAAAAGGGGCCCTGCGGGGCCCCTTCCATCTTTGCGACTGGCACGTCGATTAACGACGAATACCCAGACGCTTGATCAGGTCCTGATAACGGGCCTCATCCTTGGCGCGCGCGTAATCCAGAAGCTTCCGGCGCTGCGCAACCATCTTCAGAAGGCCACGGCGACCGTGGTTGTCCTTCTTGTGGGTCTTGAAATGCTCGGTCAGGGTCGAAATGCGGCTGGTCAGGATGGCGACCTGAACTTCGGGCGAACCGGTGTCGCCCTCTTTGGTACCGAATTCCTTCATCAGACGCTGCTTTTCTTCAGGCGTAATCGACATCGGGGTCTCCTTTGACGTTTGTTGGGGCGCGATCCTTTCGGATCGACAAGGGTTATGGCGCAAGCCGGGATGTCGTCCAGCAGGGCCCGTGGAGGGTCCGCTCAGATGCGGATGCGGGGCCGTACACCGAATCCTGCGCCATGGGAACCCCCGAGCGTTTCGGAGCCCGCCGCCATGATCCGACGCACCGGGCCTTTAGGTTAAATTTTCAGGAGAATTGGGCTTGGCGTTTAGGGTTCGGAAAGGCCTCATGGCTATTGCTCTGCATGCCGTACCTGCGAAAGACGCCTTCAAGCGCCTGAGCGGTGTCGGAACTTCGTCAGGAGGCGAGGTCAGACCTCTTTACGGGGTCTATGCGTCCTGAACCTGTTTTTTGCTGCCCATAAGCCCGAGGGAATTCACATGCTTGTCGCCGGAAGTGTCCTAGCCCTGCTGCTCGCTGGCCTGACCGTGGATGGCCTGCTTCATCCCACAGTGGATGAAGAGGGGACCGATACGGATGGAGATACCCCTGACAATGATGATCAGTCCGGCGGGATCACATCCCTGAACGATCTTCTGTTCCCCGACGACGACACCGGGCAAGAGGACAAATCCCTGCAAGGGCGCGCCGAAGCACTGGGGTATACCCGGCTTGATGATGTCGAGGATTTTCCCGAGGAGGTTGAAGCGTCGGCCTCTGCAGAAGGCCTCGATGAAGCGGCAGAGCCCCGTTACGACATGCCTGCCGAAACAAGTGATTTCGCCGACCAAGGCAGTTCTCTGGCGGCCACCTTCGGTGTTGATGCCTCTGCGACTGTCGGCATGGGGCTTAGTGCCAATGCTGGGTTAGACATCGATGCATTCGGCAGCGACAGTTCTGGCGTGGACGCCTTCGGTGCGAATTTTGAGGCAGGTCTTGAGACGCCAGGTGATGGGCAAAACCTACTCGACGTTACAGAAACAACCACCCTGCCAGATGGCAGCGAGGTGCCGCTCGTTACGGATTTCGACAGCGGAACGGATATTCTTGTCATGGAGTTCGACGGCACCGCGAACGATGCCCCCGAAATCACCGTCGGCTCCGACATCAACGGCGAGCATAGGGTCGTGGAGGCCAACGGGCAGCCCATCACCGTGGTGCAGGATGCCCCCGATTTCACCGAAAAGCATATTTCCGTTGTGATGAGCAGTGTTGATGACGGCCTGCCCGGAATGGATGCCGAGGGACTACAGGATGTTCTAGATGACTTCGAAGCAGATCAGGCCGATGGCGTCGATGCCACATCCGACATCGTGGCGAATGTCACGGATGGCATACCGGACACAGAGGTTCTGGACGATCTGTTCGACACCATCGGAGAGGATTTGTCCGACCTAAGCAGTTCTTCGGACATGCTTGATGCCCGTGCCGGGCTTGATCCTGCCTTCGGGACCGGCGGCGGGGATGCGATGACGGGCAGCTTCAATTCCGACGTCATTACCGGTGGCGATGACCAAGACGCGCTGTTCGGCGACGAGGGCGATGACACCCTCTCTGGCGGCGGCGGTAATGATGAAATCCATGGCGATTTCGGAGATGACAATCTCGACGGTGGCGACGGCATCGACTTCCTTGACGGTGGTGAAGGCAACGACACCCTCAATGGTGGCGAGGGCGGTGATGTAATCTTCGGCGGGGAAGGCGATGATTTGATCGAGGGTGGCAACGGCAATGACATCCTGTTGGGCGGCAACGGCACAGACGTTCTCGACGGCGGCTCCGGAAACGACGTCCTGAACGGTACGTTCGGCAATCACGCCGGCACAGACCAAGATGCGGGCGATCTACTCTTGGGCGGAGATGGCGACGATTCCATCCTTCTCGGCAATGCGGATGTCGCAACGGGTGGCACCGGTGAAGATCTGTTCACCGGCGGCAGCCACATTGATGAAACGGCTGGCAACATCACCGATTTCAACCCGACTGAAGACCGCATTGAGGTGATCTACGATCCCGAAACCAACCCCGACCCGATGATTGAGGTGCGGGACTTTGAGAATGGCACCGGCGCCGACATCATCCTGGATGGCCAAGTCATTCTAAGCGTGTCCGGCGCGCAAGGGCTTAATCCCAACCTGATCGAATTGCGCGCAAGCGCCTAACGCCGTCTTATCGCCGAATAAACCGATATCCCATTGCGGGGTCCGCCGGTGGGGTCTCGCTTTGACGCCGCGCTCCGCATCAAAGTGCAGCAAAATGCGTCATCACCGCATCCAAAACAGCTTCCGGCACCTCCTCCATCGCGAAATGGCCAGAGTTCCGTAATTCCACCCCGCGCAAGTCCGTCGCCCAATCCCGCCAGACCCCCAGCGGGTCGCCGGTCTTGGCCGGAAACCCGCCTGATCCCCACAAAAACAGCATCGGTGCAGAAATCTTCAGGCCTGCCGCGCGGCTTTCCGCGTCAAGACGCCGATCAATCGTCGCACCCGCGCGGTAGTCGTTGCACATCGCTGCCACCCGTTCGGGATCTGCACCCTGTGCGCGATAGCTTTCCAAGGCACCCGCCCCGAACACATCCAGCGACCGCCCGTGGGTCCAACTGGACAATGTCCAATCGACATAGCCCGGCCCATCTGCCGCGATCATCCGCTCTGGCAATGGGGCAGGCTGCGCCAGAAAGGTCCAATGGTAGGCGGCCATCGCAAGGTCAGCATCCCAAGCGGCCCAGAAATCCCCGGTTGGCACAATCTCGATAATCCCCAACCGGTCGACCCGGCCCGGCGCATCGAGGGCAAGGCGGTAAGACACGCGCGCCCCACGATCGTGGCCCAGAATATGAGCTTTCTCCAGCCCCAGCGCATCCATAAGGCCGACAATATCCCGCGCCATCTCGCGCTTGGCATAGGCCGCGACACCATCGGGCGCGTCGCTTTCACCATAGCCACGCAAGTCGGGCACGATCACATCGAAATGCTCCGACAAGGCCGGTGCGATCTTTTCCCAGCAGTGATGGTTCTGCGGGAAACCATGCAGCAGGATCAACGGCGTGCCGACCCCTGCACGATGCACCGACAATCGCACCGCGCCGACGTCGACCATGCTTTGCTCGAAACCGTCAATCGCCATGCCATACCTCCGGCTGAACCTTGTATCCGATATACAATGGATGCTTCGGATGCCCCTGCTTGGACAATCCAAGGTGCAGCAAGCGGACGCGCGCCTTGCGCAACATCTCCGTCACCTCCGGCCCACGGCCAAGATGCGCGCCATGCGTGCCCCATGCACAAATCACCGCATCCGCCCAGTCGAGTGACGCCACGATCGTCGCGTCATTTTCCGGCCCGACCGGGTCCACGGCGGCCCGCATGTCGCGTGGATCCGTCGCGCGCCAGGCAAAGATGTTGAGCACTCGGAACGCCCCAAAACCCAACGCCCGCGCGCGCCGCTCGCAACGCTCCACTGTGGGATCGTTTTGCACCTCGGTCGCCGTAGACGGGTTCAACATGATGAACAACGCACGCCGCCCGTCCGCATCCCAGACCCGGGTCAGGGAATATCGATATCTTTCGCAATCGGAATAGACCGCGACCGATGGGGCGTCGCCCTTGAGGTGCTCACGTTGGATCACGGCCAGTTCTTCCTTGCTCCGACATCACCCAAAACCCGCCGTGCCCCCAAAGGCAATCACAAATTGAACACCCGCTCTGGATGCAATTCCCCGGCCCGATATCGCCCGACCGCCACCGGCACATTATCCAGCGATGCCCACGCCAGATCGCCGTATTCAACCGCACCGGGCAAAACGGCACCGGGGTTTCCATGGCGCAGCCGCGCCGCACCTTGCGCCGTTGCGCGCAGTTCCGGCAACGTGTCCAGGGCAAGCCCGACGGGCGCAAGCATCGCGTCAATCTCCGCGGTTTTCGCCAGAGCCTCGACACGGTCAAGCGATACCGCGGCATCCAGGTCAAATGGCCCGACCCAAATACGCTTCAACCACACAACATGGCCCAAGCAGCCAAGCGCTTCGCCCAGATCGCGCGCGATCGACCGAACATAGCCGCCCGACCCACAGACAAATCGCAGATCGACGTGATCCGCATCCACCCGACCGATCATGCTCAGCTCGTCGACGAACAAGTCCCGCGCGGCCAGTTCCATCTCGCCGCCGCCGCGCGCGATATCATAGGCGCGCTCGCCATCCACCTTGACGGCGGAAAACTGCGGGGGAACCTGGCGAATATCGCCGACGAATGCGGGCAGCGCCGCCTCAATCTCGGCATCGTTCGGGCGCTCGGGCCGCTCACCGATCACCTCGCCTTCGGCATCATCGGTGCGCGTCGCCTGCCCCAGCCGCATACAGAATTCATAGGCCTTCAACGCATCGCCCAGATAGGCAATGGTCTTGGTCGCCTCGCCCAAGGCGATCGGCAAAAGCCCGGTGGCGTCGGGGTCCAGCGTTCCCGCATGACCGGCCTTTTTTGCGTCGAAACACCACCGAACCTTGTTGACTACGGCGGTCGAAGTCATGCCCGCCGGTTTATCAACCAACAGCCATCCGGAAATATCGCGGCCCTTGCGTTTGCGTCCCATCCCAACCTCTGCCGTTAAGGAAGCGCCCGCCTAACCATCCCCCGACGCAGCGTCAACATCCTCGCCCTCGACGACCCCCAGAATGGGGCCGACAGGAAACCCAAGGTCCGAGCGTCCAATTTCAGGCGCATGCAGGCGCGAAACGCGGCCATCGAAGTAGAGCGCATTGGGGGTGCGCAGGTGATCGCGGAAGAAGCGCGCGAAGTGGTGGAAATTCACGGCCTGATCCGAGATCACCATCCAAAGGCGGCGGCCGTCTTCGTCAACGCCGACGCCGTTGCGGATATTCAAACTGTCGCTGTCGCGGACAAAGCGCGGATGCAGGTTCCCGTCGATCACCAGCATCGGACCCGATTGCGTTGCGTGGATGCAGGCGGGGGGATTTTCGGCGAAACTCCGGCTTTCGACCACGGCCGCCTGCCCCTCTCCGAGGCACAGGACACCGTTCGGCAAGAGCCCGAAATTGCCCGGCCCGTCCGAGGTGATGATGCGCATTTCCTGTTCACCGTCCTCAACGTAGAGGCCAACCGGCGAGCGGTCTTCGTGGAACATGCCGGCGTTCATCGCGATGCCAAGCCGCCGCCCTTCAGGCAGCGCATCTTCCACACGGCCGAAGGTGCCGAAGACCTCTCCGTCGCCATTGCGCAGGAACAATTGAACATCCGCCTCGGCCAGATCGACGACACAGGCCGTGAATTCCGCTTCGTCGAACAGGACGGTTTCGCACTGCGCGCCGACCTGAGACGGGGCTATCAGAGCCGCCAGAAACGCCGCCGCGCGGATCATGCGCCATCCTCGTCACTTTCGGCGTCCCGGCGTGCCACGGCTTCGACATCGCGACGCACGTCCGCCCGCCCCAGCATCTCGCGCGTTTCGTCCATCCGATCGAACGTCTCGTCGATGACGAAGCGCAGATCCGGTGCATATTTCAGGGTCATGTCCTTCATCAGGGCGCGCCGCAATTCGCCCTTGTTGCGCTTGAGCGCCTGGATGGCCTCGTCGCGCGCGCCGCCACCAAGCGGCATCACGTAAACCGTCGCGATTTTCAGATCCGGCGAGGTTCGAACCTCACCCACGGTGATCGACATCCGGTTCAGGTCGGGATCATGCACGTCCCCCTTGGCCAGCACGCTTGACAACGTGCGGCGGATCAATTCACCGACGCGCAACTGCCGTTGCGACGGGCCGGGGCCATCGTGATGCGTGTTTCGCGCCATGTCCGTTCTCTCTCACCTCACCCCCAGAGGTAGGCCATGCGACCGCCCCCCGCAAGCGCACGCTTCCCTGTTCGGCAGGGTTCCGTTACGACGCATTCAGACGTGAAGGAGCCGTAGGATGGACAGCACCGCAATCGCCGTGATGGGTGCATCGGGCCGCATGGGTCAGATGCTGATTGAGATCATCAACGCCTCTGACAAGGCGCATCTGATCGCTGTGACGGAACGGCCCGGCCATGCGTGGGTCGGCGGCGACCTTGGTCAGGCGATGGGTGGTGCGCCCTCGGGTGTCGTTGTTTACGACGATCCGCTCGATGCCATCGTCAAAGCGCAGGCGGTAATCGACTTTACCTCGCCTGCCGCAACGCTGGCTCACGCGAAATTGACTGCGCAGGCGCGCTGCGTCCACGTGATCGGCACCACCGGCATGGATGACGGCCAAATCGCCGCGCTGGAGCCTTGCGCCCGCCACGCCACGATCATCCGCGCGGGCAACATGAGCCTCGGTGTGAACCTTTTGGTGAAGCTGACCCAGCAGGTCGCCGCAGCGCTGGACGAAGACTTCGACATCGAAGTCGTCGAGGCCCACCACCGCCACAAGGTTGACGCCCCCTCCGGCACCGCCCTGATGCTGGGAGAGGCCGCTGCGCAAGGGCGAAACGTTGTCTTGGGCGACGTGTCGGAGCGGGGGCGCGACGGCATCACCGGGGCCCGCACGCGCGGCGACATCGGGTTCAGCGCAATTCGCGGGGGCGACGTTGTCGGCGAACATGACGTGATCTTTGCGGCCGAGGGCGAACGCATCGTCCTGCGGCATCTGGCGACCGACCGGGCGATATTCGCACGCGGTGCGCTGAAGGCCGCGCTTTGGGGGCAAGGCCGGGGTCCGGGTCAGTTTGACATGATGGATGTGCTTGGCCTGTGATTGATAACGGTCCCCCCCAGCCTAGCTTTTCCTGAAGGTCAGAATCAGGATTTGGAGGGGCCCATGAGCATCACACCCATCAGGACCATCATCGCCGCAGCTGTTGCCACGATTTGCATGGCCGCACCGGCGCTGGCCGATCTGACCCGGATCACAGATCGCGACACGTTTCTGTCGTTTGTTCAGGGCCGCGAATTGAGCCGCATCGGCGTCTCTTTGCTGGTCAATTCTGACGGCTCAATCCAGGGGCGCGCGCTCGGGCGCGATGTAACGGGCACCTGGGTTTGGGAAGGCGGATTGTTTTGCCGCACGCTCGATGCGGGCGATCGTCAGTTCGGGCGCAATTGTCAGGTTGTCTCGGTCGACGGAAACTCGATCCGGTTCCATGCCGACCAGGGCACAGGCGATATCGCGGACTTCCGCATTCGTTGACCCGACCAGAGGCGACGCACTTGCGCGCCCGTTGCTTCAGAAATCGATCGCGAGCCCCTTCTTTTCCCAATCGCCATAACGCACGGGTTCGGGCCCGTCGCGCCCGCCCAGTTCGGTCGGCAGGTCCAGCTCTTTCGCCTTATTCCGGCGCTCTTCCGCCTCGGCCAGCGCGCGCTGCGCCTCTGGCGGCAGATCCTTTGGGTCGCTCATCGGCTTACACCTCCGCTTGTTTCATCTGTCCCCCCTGATATACGCGGCGCTTGTCCCGGAACAAGGATCACGCGCAAATGCTGGCCCGACAAGCTGCCCTTCACCTTCTCGATGCCGTGCTGCGCGAGAAACGCATGCTCGCCCATGTAAAGGTGCCCGCCGAGGGGGCAGAGGCCGCCCGCGCCAGCCGGCTCGCCAATCAGGTCCTGCGTCAGATCGGGGCCGCGGACGCCGTTCTCGCCCCATATGCGATGCGCAAACCGCAGCTTGCGGTGCAAAATATCCTCCGGCTGGGGGTGATCGAGCTTTGGGGCAATGGCGAAGACGCGCATGGCGTCACCCACGATCTTGTCTCGATCGCGAAAAAGCATCCCAAGACCGGCAAAGCCGCGGGCATGGTCAATGCCGTGCTGCGCAAGGTCATTGATGACGGACCGGACGCCTTTGCCGCCGCCCCGGCACAGCGCGTGCCGCCCTGGGTCGACAAGGCGCTGCGCAAGCGGATCGGTGCCGACGGTCTGACCGCGATTCAAGCGGCGCATGCCAAGGCCCCACCGCTCGACATCACGCCCAAGGACCCGAATTTCACCCTCGAGGGTGCAGATCGCCTGCCTACCGGTTCCCTGCGCTTTCACACACATCCGCAGGTCACCGCCTTGCCCGGCTACAACGACGGCGCATTCTGGGTGCAGGATGCGGCGGCCGCGCTGCCGGTGCGGCTTTTAACTGATATCAACGGCAAATCCGTCCTGGACCTGTGCGCGGCGCCCGGCGGAAAGACGATGCAACTGGCCGCGTTGGGGGCCGATGTAACGGCGATTGATCTGTCCGAGCCTCGGATGGCACGCGTTACCGAAAATCTGGAGCGCACCGGCCTGACGGCCAAAGTGCTTGTCGAGGACGCATTCGATCATACAGCGACCTACGACACGGTTCTGCTAGATGCGCCCTGCACCGCCACCGGCACGATCCGCCGCCATCCCGACCTGCCGTTCGTGAAAAACGGGCGTGAGGTCGAACCGCTGACAAAGCTGCAAATGCAGCTTCTCGATCATGCTTTGACGCTTCTGAACCCCGGCGGCACATTGGTTTATTGCACCTGTTCCTTGCTGCCCGTTGAAGGAGAGCATCAGATCACCGCCGCCCTGAAACGCCACCCCGATCTGCGCGTGATCCCCGCCGATCCCATGGCCCTTGGCGGCGACGCCGATTGGGCCAGCCCGGAGGGCGGTCTGCGCCTTTTCCCGTCATATTGGGCCGACCGCGGCGGGCTTGACGGGTTTTACATGGCCGCACTGACGCGTCCGTGACAGGCGGATCACCACGCCGTATCCTGCGCCGCACACCAACAATCTGAGCCACATCCGATGTCCGAGCCGCATTCCCCCTTTCCCGGCAGGCCACGCCCCCGCCAAGCCTACCGGTGGGCGGCCTGGCGTGCGGGGTTCGGGCCGCAGATCAAGGGGTTCTTATGGCAACCCGAGCCGCGCTTTCCCGGCGTGGCGGTGCGGGGGCGGCAGTATTTGGCGGGCAATTTCCGGCTTGGCGGCGCATTGGTCGAAGCGCCGAGGCAAAGCCCATGGGACATCGCCTGCCCCAGTGAGGGATTCGAAGCGGCGTTACACGGCTTCGATTGGCTTGATGATCTTGCCGCGATTTCCGAGGGCGGCGGCCGATCCACGGCACAGGCGTGGCTCTCGGATTGGCTGGCGCGCTATGGCACCGGCAAGGGTCCGGGGTGGACCCCCGACCTGACCGGACGGCGGCAGATCCGATGGATCAGTCAGGCGCCTGCATTGAGGGCCGGACAAGACCGCGCAGATACCGCGGCGTTCCACGCGGCGTTGGCGCGGCAGACGCATTTTCTGGCTCAGACGTGGCGCAAAAGCTCTGGTGGATTGCCCCGGTTTCAGGCGCTGACCGGCCTGATCTATTCGGCATGTGCCTTGATCGGGATGGAAACCCTGCTGGACCCCGCGCTTCGCGGTCTCGCGCAGGAATGCGCCCAAAACGTCGACGTGCAGGGCGGCATCGTCACCCGCAACCCAGAGGAATTGCTTGAAGTTTTCGTGCTGCTGACCTGGGCCGCGCAAATCCTGCAGGAGACGGGCAAACGGCCCGACCCCGCGATCGATACCGCCATCATGCGCATTGCACCGACGCTGCGCGCGATCCGCCACGCCGATGGCGGGCTGGTCCGGGCCCATGGTGGCGGGCGTGGGGAGGCCGCGCGTCTGACCGGGGCCCTGATCCAATCCGGTGTGCGTCCTTCGCGCATGAAAGGCCTGGCGATGGGCTTTGCGCGGATGGCCTCGGGGCGGGTCACCGTGATCACCGACGCGGCACCGCCGATGCTTGGCCCGGCCTCGACCAATGCCCATGCCGGCACGCTCGCGTTCGAGATGACGTCCGCGAACCACCCCTTGATCGTGAACGCGGGTTCGGGTGCCGCGTTCGGCGCGGACTGGCGCCGTGCGGGGCGCGCAACGCTCAGCCATTCGACCGTCTCGTTGCAGGGGTATTCATCCTCGCGCTTTTCCGAGAAGGCCCGCGATGCGCCGCCCGAGCGATTGGGCTTTGCGCAGGGTCCGTCAGATGTCTCGGTACAATGGTCCGAGATCGCCAACGGCGAGGGTGTGACCCTGTCGCATGACGGATGGCGGCGGACGCATGGGTTGGTCCATTTGCGGTCCCTGACGCTGGAGGATCGCGGCAATTTGCTGCGCGGAGAAGACGGCTTGGCCGCGCTCGACATCAAGGATCGGAAAACCCTGATGTCGATCAACCGCACCCTGCCGCCCGATGTCGGCCTGCGCTTTGCGGCGCGGTTCCATTTGCATCCGGATGTGATCGTCGAGCTCGATCTTGGCGGTGCCGCAATTTCGCTGACCCTGCCAAATGAAGAGGTCTGGGTCTTCCGCCACGGCGGCGAGGGCGAGATGTCGATCCTGCCGTCGGTCTACTTCGACGCCGCCCGCCTCAAGCCGCGCGCGACAAAACAGATCGTTTTATCCAACCGCGTCCAGGGGTATGGGGCTGCCGTGTCCTGGTCTATCGCGCGGCCCTCCGCGCTTTTGCCTGCCCCTGACCCGCTGCCCTAGCGCGGCACCAAAATAGGATTGCCCATGCAAGATCCCGCCCCTTTGACCCGCGCGTTGCTGTCTGTTTCGGACAAGACCGGCCTTCTGGACTTTGCCCGAACCCTTGCGGACCGTGGGGTCGAGTTGCTGAGCACGGGGGGCACGGCCAAGGCGCTGCGCGAGGCCGGGCTGGCCGTCAGGGACGTCTCGGAGGTCACCGGGTTCCCCGAGATGATGGACGGGCGCGTCAAGACGTTGCATCCGATGATCCATGGCGGGTTGCTGGCGCTGCGCGACAATCCCGACCATGTCAAAGCGATGGAGGACCACGGCATCGGGCCCATCGA
>CAZPJO010000044.1:8373-11852 GCA_964586895.1 uncultured Roseicyclus sp. | reverse complement strand
GCCATCGCCCGCGTGGCCGAACGGGCGGGGGCCTGAGGCCTTGGCCGCAGCCCGCCCGATCCGATTGCTGAGCGGGTTTTTCACCGTCGGCTTCTGGACCCTGGCCAGCCGCATCCTTGGCTTTGCGCGCGACATCATGCTGGCGGCGTTTCTGGGCACCGGCCCGGTGAACGAGGCCTTCCTCGTCGCCTTTTCCCTGCCCAACCTGTTCCGCCGCTTCTTTGCCGAAGGCGCGTTCAACACCGCCTTCGTGCCGCTGTTTTCCAAGAAGGTCGAAGGCGGCGAAAACCCGCAACGCTTTGCCCAGGATGCCTTCTCCGGCCTCGCCACGATCCTGATCGCGCTGACCCTTGTGGCGCTGGCCGCTATGCCCTGGCTGGTGCTAGCCATGGCGGGCGGCTTCGCTGCCGATGACCGGCTCGACATGGCGACTGATTATGGGCGCATCACTTTCGTCTATGTCCTGTTCATCTCACTGGCGGCACTGTTTTCGGGGGTGCTCAACGCGCTGGGGCGCTTTGCCGCCGCCGCCGCCGCGCCGATCCTTCTCAACCTGGTGCTGATCTCGGCGCTGGTGGGCGCGGCCCTGTTGCAGCCCGACGGCAAGATGACCTCACTGGTCTATCCCGAAGAACGCTTCGGCACCGCGCTGGCCTGGGGCGTGCCGCTCGCGGGCATCGCGCAGCTTGCCCTTGTCTGGATCGCCGCAGAGCGCGCGGGCATCGTGATCCGCCCCCGCCTGCCGCGCCTGACGCCCGACATGAAGAAACTCGCCCTCATCGCGCTGCCCGCCATGCTCGCCGGCGGTGTGGTACAGGTGAACCTGCTGGTCGGACGCCAGGTGGCCAGCTTTTTCGACGGCGCGATCCCGTGGCTTTACTACGCCGACCGGCTTTACCAATTGCCGCTTGGAATGGTCGGCATCGCCATCGGCATTGTCCTTCTGCCCGACCTCTCGCGGCGTCTACGCGCGGGCGACGAGGCCGGTGGGCAGCACTCGCTCTCGCGCTCGGCCGAGATTTCAATGGTCCTGACCGTGCCCGCCGCCGTGGCGCTTGCCGTCATGCCAGTGCCGCTCGTCTCGGTCCTGTTTGAACGCGGCGCCTTCACCTCCGACGATACCGCCGCCACCGCGCTGGCCCTGACGGTCTATGCCCTGGGCCTGCCCGCCTTCGTGCTGCAAAAGGTGCTGCAACCGCTCTATTTCGCGCGCGAAGACACAACAACACCGTTCCGCTTCGCGTTGGTGGCGATGGTGGTCAACGCCGTCGTCGCCATCGGCCTTGCGATGACCATCGGCTTTCTGGGGGCCGCGATCGGCACCACCGTCGCCGCATGGGTCATGGTCCTGCTGCTGTCGAAAGGCCGCCGCACGATGGGCGAGGTCGCGCAATTCGACAACCGCTTCCGCAGTCGCATCTGGCGCATCTGCGCCGCCGCACTGGCCATGGGGGCGGTGATCTTGGGGACGGAACTTGTCCTGGGGCCGTTTTTTGGACCGCAACAGGGCCTGCGCTATCTCGCACTGGCCCTGCTGATCCTTGTGGGATTGCTCAGCTATTATGCCTTTGCGCGCCTCTTTGGCGCGTTCAGCATCGCCGATATCCGCGCCGCCATGCGCCGCGGCTGAGCGTCCAATGCGTTACAGCGGGCTCAGGCGACCGACGTAATAGATCACGCCACCGTTCTCGCGCGGAAAGTTCAGCTGCACCTGATCCCCGTTGAACAGGACCCGCAGGCATTGCTCGTCCTCGACCGCGATCAGGGTATTGCCCTGCAACAACGCCACCTCGGTGCAGATCTGCCGCCCCCGGACGCGCCAGATCGCCCAGTTTTCCTCATCCCCGAACATGAAGCGCGCAACATTGCCCGCGCGGAATTCCACCCGCATCGAGAAATCCGAAGGGGCGGTCGGGTCGCGGTACTCACTGACCGTCAAAAGCTGGTTGGTGAACGCGGCCAAAATCTCGTCGCGGGTCTGCGCCTGCGCCGGTGCCGTCATCGCCATCGCCGTTACACCGGCCCACATGGCACACAGGCCAACCCTCAAGAAACGCGTCATAAAATCTTCCTCATGTTGTCTGCACGGCCCTTCAAATGGCCGAGCTCTGTGTCAAAAATTTGGCGTCCGGCGCAACCTCGCGCAGGCGCCCGCTTCACCGTTGCCGCATCCGCCGCAACAGCCGCGCCCATCCCCCCGGGCTGACCACAAACGACAGGGCCAATCCCGTCGCAAAGCCGCAGAAGTCCGCCACAACCGTCCCGAATTCCCCGTTGATCAGCGCGAACAGAAGCTGGATCGCCAGAAGTGCGCCGATCAACCCGAACGCCCGCATCTGCCCCGATCCCTGCGCCTCCGCGCGCATCAGCATCAGGAACGTGAACGCCCCGATCAGCCCGTAAACGCCGGGATATCCCCCCACCAGCGGAAAGGGGCTGTCCATGATCACCACAAACCCCAACGCCCCCATCACCGCCGACACCCAGAACACCGCCAGAAACGCCAGCGTCGAATAGACCTCCGCCACCATCTTGCCCAACGCCAGGATGAACACGACCACAAACGCCGCATGCACGAACCCGCCGTGGATCAGCGGATAAGTCACAAATCGCAGCAGTTGCTCCGGCGGGTAGATCCCGTTGCCAAGCATCCAGTGCCACACCTGATCAAGGACGGCGTAATCCTCCATCGCCACCAGGCGCCATCCGACGCCCCCCTGCCCGCCCAGAAGCCCGGCGGTGGCGGCCTGAAACATCACCTCCAGTCCGAAAATCACCACGGCCAGGCCGACCACCACCGGCGGCAGTGCATTGAACGGGGATACGTTGGGGTCCTGCATCGCGGGTGCCTCCGGTTGACGGCTGTTTGTCCCGTGGGTAAGCCCTCCGACGCCGCTTGGCCAGTGGGGCCACAGCATTGAGGGACCGACCATGCCAGAGACCACATTCACCCCGCGCGTCTTCTCCGGCATTCAACCGTCCGGCGGCCTGACGCTTGGCAATTACCTCGGCGCGATCAAACGCTTCGTCGACATGCAAGACGAAGGCTCCTTCCAGACCGTCTATTGCATGGTCGATCTGCACGCGATCACCGCCAAATTGCTCGACCCCGATACGCTCCGCCACAACACCCGCGAACTTTGCGCCGGTTTCATCGCCTCCGGCATCGACCCCGAAAAATCCATCCTGATCAACCAATCCCAGGTCCCCGAACACGCGCAACTCGGCTGGATCTTCAGCTGCATCGCGCGGATGGGCTGGATGGAGCGGATGACCCAATACAAGGACAAATCCGGCAAGAACGCCGAAGCCGCCTCCCTTGGCCTGCTGGCCTATCCCGCCCTCATGGCCGCCGATATCCTGCTCTACCACGCCACCCACGTCCCCGTCGGTGATGACCAGAAACAGCACCTCGAACTGACCCGCGACATCGCCGCGAAGTTCAACCACGACTACGGCGTCGATTTTTTCCCGCTCAC
>CAZPJO010000044.1:2190-8363 GCA_964586895.1 uncultured Roseicyclus sp. | reverse complement strand
GTGTAATGTCGCTGCGCGATGGGTCCAAGAAGATGTCCAAGTCCGACCCGTCAGACGCCAGCCGCATCAACATGACCGATGACGCCGACGCCATCGCCAAGAAAATCCGCAAGGCCAAGACGGATCCCGATCCGCTGCCCGATAATGTTGACGCGCTGGCCGACCGCCCCGATGCGCGCAACCTCGTGAACATCTACGCGGCCCTTGCCGACATCACGCCGCAGGCCGTGCTCGACCAACACGCCGGGTCTCTCTTCGGGCATTTCAAGGTGGCGCTGTCCGAGGTCGCCGTCGACAAACTCGCCCCCATTTCGGGCGAAATGTCCCGCCTGATGGATGATCCGACTGAGATCGACCGCATCCTGCGCCGTGGTGCCGACCGCGCGCGCGAAATCACCGTGCCGATCCTTGAACAGACCTACGATATCATCGGCATGCTGCGCAGCTAACAGCCCTCCCGCGCCCCTTGCACTTGCCCCGCGGCCAACCGCCCGCCATCCTTTGCCGTGACCAACACCAAAGGATCGCCCCCATGACCTACAAAGCCCCCGCTGGCACCCATGTCGGCCACGTCCACCTGCGCGTTGCCGATATCGACCGCGCCATCGCCTTTTACCAAGGCATCCTCGGGTTCGAGCTTCGCCTGAAATACGGCGACGGCGCTGCGTTTCTGGGCGCGGACGGCTATCACCACCATATCGGCCTGAACACCTGGGACAGCCTCGGCGCGACCCCTCCGCCGCCGGGCCACACGGGCCTCTATCATGCCGCCTTCCTCTACCGCGACCGCGCGGGCCTGGTCGAGGTCATCAAACGCGTGATCGACGCGGGCATACCCTTCGACGGGGCCGCCCATCATGGCGTCAGCACGGCCGTCTATCTGCGCGATCCGGACCACAATGGCGTCGAATTGTACTACGATCTGCCCCGGGCCGACTGGCCCAAGGACGCCGAAGGCAACCTGACCATGGTCAATGACCGTTTTTCTGTGGCCGAGTATGTCGCTGAAACAGAAGAATTAATTGCATCTGGGCGCCTGTGAGCGGCGCAGAAATGTGCACAAATGCACAAAGCCCACTGTAATGTTAACTTTACATTCATAATTTCGCCTCTATGTTAGCGCTCACTTCATACATCGACAAAAACTTACGGGGGGATCTGTATGACCAGTCGTCTCACCATCCGGTCGGATACGCCGACCGCACCTTCACCTGACCGCTCACCTGAGCGGATTGTTTTTTCGCAGACCACGGGCCGTGTAAAGTCGCCCGGTTCCGCGCGGTCGAAGCATCTTTCGACCCGCACCCAACCGCGTGCGGCCAAGGCCGACAGCGGCATGATGGACTATCAGCAGGGCTTCACCTCTGGACCTTCCATGTGACCTCGCACTACCCTCCCCCTGACCAATAAGGGGGAGGGCACGATGGCCAACGGCACCAACATCAAAACCTATTTCAACGGCAATTGGCATGATGCGGATGTGCCCGTCATGCGGGCCGCCGACCATGCCACCTTCCAGGGCACCACCTGTTTCGACGGCGCGCGTTATGTGAACGGCCTCGCGCCCGATCTGCGCGCCCATTGCGACCGCGTCGTGCGGTCCGCCAAAGCGCTCAGCCTGCATCCCGGCCTGACCGGCGCCGAAATCCACGATATCGTCTGGGAAGGGCTCAAGCGCTACGCACCCGACACACCGGTCTATATCCGCCCGAATTTCTTCGGCATCGATGGCGGGGCCTATGGGATCATCCCCGCCGAATCCGAGGCCGGGTTCTACGTCGTCCTCGAAGAGGTTCCCATCGGCGCGCCCGATGCCGCCTCGACGCTGACCACGACGCGCTTTCACCGCCCCACCCTCAACACCGCCGTGCTCGACGCCAAGGCGGGCTGCCTCTACCCCAACAACGCCCGCATGTTGATGGAAGCCCGCTCCAAGGGCTACGACAACGCACTTGTGGCCGATGCCATGGGCAACGTCGCCGAAACCGCCACCGCCAACATCTTCATGGTCCGCGATGGCGAGGTCTTCACCCCGATCCCCAACGGCACCTTCCTCAACGGCATCACCCGGCAGCGCCACATCACCAACCTGCGCGCCGATGGCCATACAGTGACCGAGACGGTGCTTGGCTTCGACGATTTCCGCGCCGCCGATGAGGTCTTCATGACCGGCAACCTCAACAAGGTCACACCGGTTCTGGAATTCGACGGCACCCATTACCAACACGGCCCGGTGACAAAACGCGCGCGCGAACTCTACTGGGATTGGGCGGCGTCGGCGGCCTGAGGGGCCTGCGAAATCCTTAATATTTGGTAAAGATTTTTATCAATACTGTTTTACGTCAATGGCTTAACCCATCTGTGCAAGCGTGCACAAGGTGCCACCAAACCATCGTCCGCTAAGGCACTTCCAGATGTCAGAAACCGGGACTATCGCCGATGTCCCGAAAGCGCGATGCGCGGCAGGATATCGGCGATACGATGTCGGCTGGAAGTGCTCTGGACAGACCCGCCCCCCTCCGTCA
The DNA here is from genome assembly GCA_964586895.1 of uncultured Roseicyclus sp. GTDB lineage: Bacteria > Pseudomonadota > Alphaproteobacteria > Rhodobacterales > Rhodobacteraceae > Gymnodinialimonas. The sequence continues at coordinate 5,838 of CAZPJO010000044.1, read as the reverse complement.
TCCTCCATCGCCGGAGAGAGGGACCAATCCGATGCGCACATTTCTCGTCATTCTCGATGACACTCGCGAATGCCTCAACGCCATGCGCTTCGCGGCCATGCGCGCCCACAACACCGGCGGCGGGGTCGAGATCCTGTCGGTGATCCCGCCCGACGAGTTCAACCATTGGATCGGCGTCGGCGAGGTGATGCGCGCCGAGGCCCGCGAACGGATCGAGGCGCATTTCAACGTCTTCGCCAAATGGATGCGCGACAAGCAGCAGGTCGACCCGACCCTCGTGATCCGCGAGGGCGAGCCGCTCGATGAAATCCTCAACCACATCCACGGCAACAAGCAGATCGGCGTTCTGGTCCTTGGTGCCAATTCCGGCAAAGGCGGCCCCGGCCCCCTCGTCGCCTCGCTGACCAAACAGGCCGGCAACCTGCCCGTGCCCATGACCGTCGTGCCCGTCGAGCTCAGCAAGGATCAACTCGAAGCGATCACCTGAGGCCGCGCGCAGCACCCTTCGGCTGGCGCGTTTGATGGCGCCACCCTATACTTGCGGCATCGACATTCCCCGGAGCGCGCCCAAATGCCCAAACCCCGTATCGTGATCCTCGGTGGTGGCTTCGGCGGCCTCTACACCGCCCGCGCCCTGCGCCGCACCCTCCGCGACAGCGCCGAGATCGAGCTGATCACCGCCGAGAATTACTTCGTGTTCCAGCCGCTCCTGCCCGAAGTCGGCGCGGGCTCGGTCACGCCGATCCACGCCACCTCGCCGTTCCGGTTCCTGCTCAAGGGCGTCACGATCCGCAAGGCGCTGATCGACAATGTCGATTTCGCGGCCAAGATCGTCACCGTATTCCAGGGCGTCCAACGCCGCCCGACCGAGATCGCCTACGATCACCTTGTCGTCGCCCTCGGCCAGACCGTCGATCTGTCGCGCACCCCCGGCCTGCAGGATCACGCGCTGACGATGAAAGGCCTCGAAGACGCCCGCCGCATCCGGGGCCACGTGATCGAGCGGCTGGAACATGCCGACATCACCAACCTGCCCGAGGTCAAACGCGGCGCGCTCACCTTCACCGTCATCGGTGGTGGCTTTTCCGGGATCGAAACGGTCGGCGAGATGGCCGAACTCATCGACCGCTCGCTGAAATACTACCCAAACGTCTCGCGTGACGAGATCCGCATCATCGTGCTGGAATTCGCCGACAAGATCCTTGCCGAAATGCCCGAAAAGCTCGCCCAATATGCCAGCACGCAACTCAAGGATCGCGGGATCGAGATCCGCCTGAACACCGGCATCGCCTCCGCCACCGGCACCCAGATCACCACCACGACCGGCGACGTGATCGACTGCCGCACCTTGGTGGCGACCATCGGCAACGCCCCCGCCCCCGTGATCGAGCGGATGGACCTGTCGCTGCAACACGGCCGCATCGCGGTGGACCGCGACCTGTCTGTGCCCGACCGTGACAACGTCTGGTCGCTTGGCGATTGCGCCCTGATCCCGATGAAGGACAACGCGACCGACCGCTCCGATTTCGCCCCCCCCACCGCGCAATTCGCCGTGCGCGAGGCCTCGCAACTGGCCGCCAACATCGCCCGCACGATCCGGAGCGAGCCACGCAAAGCGTTCGAATACAAATCCAAGGGTGCCATGGCCTCGCTTGGCGGGCGGCGCGGCATTGCCGATGTCATGGGCATCCGCCTGACCGGGTTCCTCGCCTGGCTTTTATGGCGCGCCTATTACGTGGCCTTCCTGCCCGGCTTCCCCGCCAAGGTCTGGGTGCTGAGCCATTGGATCCTCGACTGGGTCACACCGCGCAGCCTTGTGAACCTGACCTCCCACACGCCCCCCGCCGCGCGCCATATCCACTACCGTGCGGGTGACCGTATATACGAAACCGGCAACCGCGCCGACGGTCTCTACACCGTCATCGAAGGCGCGGTGGAACTCCGGCGCGCCAATGACGATGCGCCGCAAACCCGCCGCGTGACCCCCGGCGATCACTTTGGCGAACGCATGGTCTTTGGCGCCACCCGCCGCCTCGCCACCGCCCGCGCGTTGGAAGACACAACCGTGCTCGTGCTCGACCGCGCGCATTTCCTCAAGCTCTACGAAGGCCTGCCTCCGTTTCGCGATTATTTCGATCAACATCTGGCCCGCGAAGGCCTCGATTGGCCGCTGGATCAACGCGAACACCCGGGGGAAACGTCCGGGGCGTAGTTTAGAACCATTCCAATCGCCTTGACTCGACCGCCCGCCGACCTCATATCTGAGCTAACCAGTAAGGAATGGGATCCGCATGTTTATCCAGACCGAAGCCACACCAAATCCCGCAACCCTCAAATTCCTGCCCGGCCAGACCGTGCTCGAAGCCGGAACGGCCGATTTCCCCAGCGCCGAGACGGCCGATAAATCCCCGCTCGCGACCCGCATCTTTGCGGTCGACGGCACGACCGGCGTGTTCTTCGGCACCGATTTCATCACGGTGACCAAGGCCGATGCGGTGGAATGGGACCATATCAAACCCGCCATCCTCGGCGCGATCATGGAACATTTCCAATCCGGCGCACCCGTCATGGATGGCGAGGCGCAGGCCGCCGGTGGCCATGCCGAACACACCGGCGAAGACGGCGAAATCGTGGGCCAGATCAAGACGTTGCTCGACACCCGCGTGCGCCCCGCGGTGGCGCAGGACGGCGGCGACATCACCTTCCACGGCTTCGATCGCGGCGTCGTTTACCTGCATATGCAAGGCGCTTGCGCCGGCTGCCCATCGTCCACGCTCACCCTCAAGATGGGCATCGAAAACCTGCTCCGTCACTACATCCCCGAAGTGGTCGAAGTGCGCCCCGTCGCCGTCTGATAGTGCTGCCGCCTGACCTGCCAGAGCGCGGCTGACCCTTTCATCTTGCCCGAAAACCTCGGGGGAGGCGCCGCAGGCGACGGGGGCAGCGCCCCCAAAAGGGTCGGGCAAGCGGGTCCGCGCGCGCCCGTCCATTCCCTTCGGCCCCTTGCCCCGCCTCAGACAGGCGACTAACCCCGTCGCATGATCCTTGCCTTCGACACCTCCGGCCCCTGGGTGCGCACTGCCTTGCTCCACGACGACAACATCCTGGCCAGCCGGGATATCGCCATGACCAAGGGGCAGGTCGCGAATCTGATGCCGTTGATCGAAGACACCCTCGCAGAGGCAGGCGCAACGCTCGCCGACCTCACCGCCATCGGCGTTGGTATCGGGCCCGGCAACTTTACCGGCATCCGCATCTCCGTCTCTGCCGCACGGGGCCTCGCCCTGGCGCTCGGCATTCCGGCCGTCGGGGTGACAACCTTCGACGCTTTCTATGGCAACCGGGTGAAAACCTTGTCTGCGATGGTTGCTGTGGCCGCACCGCGCGATGCAGTCTACCTCCAGCGCATCAGCCCCAAGGTGAACGCGCCCGAAATGGTCCGCGATACACAGGCCGCAGAGATCCTGTCACAGGGGCAGGTCGACCTCCTTGTGACGCCCGCGCCCCAGGCCGGGCAGGAAATGCCCGAATGGATCCGGGCACTTGGCCGCGATTGGGCCGTAGCGTCCCCGATGGCCCCCTCCCTCGCCCGCATCGCCGCGTCCCGCTTGGGCCAAGCCCCCCCCCGCCCCCCCCCGCGCGACAGCA
>CAZPJO010000044.1:295-2180 GCA_964586895.1 uncultured Roseicyclus sp. | reverse complement strand
CCTGTGACCCATCCGATGACCCTGGCCGAAACCCTCGCCGCCCTGCACGCCGCCAGTTTTCCGCGCGGCTGGACGGCACAGGAATTCGAAGGCCTGCTCGCCAACCCCGCCTACAAGATCATCACCTCCGACCATGGTTTCGCGATGCTGCAAATCATTCCGCCCGAGGCCGAGTTGATCACCATCTCCATCCTGCCCAATGCCCGGGGCCATGGGCATGGACGCGCGCTGCTGAACCTGGCCGTTGACACTGCGCAATCGGCGGGGGCGACGTCGGTCTTTCTCGACGTGGATGCCACCAACAAGGCTGCCGTGACCCTGTACCAATCCTCGGGCTTCACCGAATTTGCGCGCCGCGCGGGCTACTACGCCCCCCCCGACGACACGCAATCGGACGCGATCCAGATGCGGTTGGACCTCAATGGCCGCTCCCCCGCTGGCCCCCCGGCCCCAACTTCCGGCACGTGACGCATTTGCGGGCATTGACGCCCCGTCAAGCGCCAGAATCCGGTTGACCCTCCCGGCCCGCTTTGCCCTTAATCACCGCAAGGATTCCATCGCCCAGGCGAGGTTTCTGCTTCGGGGACAGGCCGGATCACGCGCCGAAACCCCAGAACCAACCGGGAGACCACAAATGACATCCATGAAATCGCTTCTTGGCGCCGCCGCCGTTCTTGCCATGTCCGCCACGGGCGCTCTGGCCGACGGTCCGGCCATCATCTTCGACCTGGGCGGCAAGTTCGACCGGTCATTCAACGAATCCGCCTTCAACGGTGCTGAGCGTTGGGCCGAGGAAACCGGCGGCACCTACCGCGAGATCGAGCTTCAGAACGACGCGCAGCGCGAACAAGCCATGCGCCGCCTCGCCGAAGCGGGCTCCAACCCCATCGTCATGGCGGGCTTCAGCCAGGCCTCCGCCCTCGAAGTCGTGGCCCCCGATTATCCCGACACCACCTTCGTCATCATCGACGGCGTCGTGGACGCGCCCAATGTGCAATCGATCATCTTCTCCGAACACGAGGGCTCGTACCTTGTCGGCATGATGGCGGGCATGGCCTCCGAGTCGGGCACCGTGTCGTTTGTGGGTGGCATGGATATCCCGCTGATTTCGCGCTTTGCCTGCGGCTATGCCCAGGGCGCGGTTGCCGCCAACCCCGACGCGACCGTCATCGCCAACATGACCGGTGATAACTCTGGATCTTATGCAAACATTCGTTGCCGCCGCCGGTGGCACCGGCCTCGGCGTTCTGCAAACCGCCGCCGACGAAGGCATCCTGTCGATCGGCGTGGACGCGAACCAGAACTATCTGCACCCCGGCATGGTCCTGACCTCGATGGTCAAGCGTGTGGATGTGGCCGTCTATGACAGCTTCTCCGCCGACAGCATCGAAGCGGGCATCTTCGTCTATGGCCTCGCCGAAGATGGCGTTGGTTTTGCCCTGGATGAATTCAACGCCGATCTGGTGTCTGAGGACATGGTCGCCGCCGTCGAGGCCGCCCAGGCCGAGATCATCGCGGGCACCCTGTCGGTGCACAACTTCACCGATGACGGCTCCTGCCCGGTGGCAATGCAGTAAAGCCTTGGCCACGCTGTAACGAAACAGACGGGCCGCGCCTTATTCGCAAGGTGCGGCCCGCTTCATATCCGACCAGAGACAGCCCCCATGACACCCCCTGCCATCGAACTCAAAGGCATCTCCAAAGCGTTCGGCCCCGTGCAGGCCAACAAGGACATTTCCCTGTCCGTCGCCAAGGGCGCCATCCACGGCATCGTCGGCGAAAACGGTGCGGGCAAGTCAACGCTGATGTCGATCCTCTACGGCTTCTACAAGGCCGACGCGGGCGAGATCTGGATCAATGGCCAACAGACCTCCATCCCAGACAG
>CAZPJO010000044.1:0-285 GCA_964586895.1 uncultured Roseicyclus sp. | reverse complement strand
CGGCATCGGCATGGTCCACCAGCATTTCAAACTGGTCGAGAATTTCACCGTCGTCGAAAACGTCATCCTCGGCGCGGAAGACGGCGCGCTGATCCGCCCGTCCGTCGCCAAGGCGCGCAAGCTTCTGATCGAGCTGGAAAAGGAATACGGCCTCGAAGTGAACCCCGACGCAATCGTCGAAGACCTCTCCGTCGGCCATCAGCAGCGCGTGGAGATCCTCAAACAACTCTACCGGCAGGCTGATATCCTGATCCTGGATGAACCCACCGGCGTGCTGACCCCGTC
>CAZPJO010000043.1:9823-11860 GCA_964586895.1 uncultured Roseicyclus sp. | reverse complement strand
GGCGACATGCAAGGACATCGGCATCGTCTGCGTCGACAGCGGGTATCAGGTGAGCGTCGCCGGGGCGGCGGGCATGGATGTGAAGGAGACCGAGCGTCTGTGTGATGTGGCGACGGAAGCCGAGGCGATCGAGGTGACATTGGCGTTTGTGCAGCTCTACCGGGAGAACGCCAAATACCTGGACCGGGCGTATAAATGGGTTGCCAAGGTGGGCCTGGATTGGGTGCAGGAGCGCATCGCCGATCTTGAAGAGCGCGCGCGCCTGGTGGCGGCGTTCGAGTTGAGCCAGAGCATTTATCGCAAGGATCCCTGGGCCGAGCATGTGGCCGAGCAGGCGGAGCGGTATCAGCCTTTGGCGGATCTGACGCTGGAGGCGGCGGAATGAGCGGCGCGGTTGCATTTGGGGGCCAGCCCCCAAACCCCCGAGGTTTTTCCGGCAAGATGAAGGAGCGGGCCGATGGCATGGGTTGATATCGGGGCGCTGGACGATGTGCCTTTGAGGGGGGCGCGCAAGATCAAGACGGCGTTGGGATGTGTGGCGGTGTTTCGCACGGATGAGGCGGAGGTGTTCGCGGCATCGAACGCCTGCCCGCACAGAGGCGGGCCGTTGGTCGAGGGGATCGTGCACGGGCAATCGGTGACCTGTCCGTTGCACAATTGGGTATTCGACCTGAACACCGGGCAGGCGCAGGGGGAAGAGGGGCGGATCGCGACCTATCCGGTGCGGGTCGAGGGGGGGCGCATCCTGATCGATGGGGCCGCGTTGGTTGCGCGGAGTGCGGCGTGATGGACGGGACCCCGCCGGCGCCGGAGGTGCGCTCCACCGGTCCGTATTGCGGGGTTGGGTGCGGGGTGTTGCTGCGGCCCGATGGGGCGGGCGGGATGGCCGTGCGCGGCGACCCGGACCATCCGGCGAACCGGGGCAGGCTGTGTTCCAAGGGCACGGCGCTGGGTGAGACGGTGGGGTTGGGCCACAGGCTGCGCGCGCCGATGGTGGCGGGCCAGGAGGCCGGATGGGATGCGGCGTTGCAATTGGTGGCGGAAAGGTTTGCCGAGGTGATCGCGACGGACGGGCCCGATGCGACGGCGTTCTACGTGTCGGGGCAATTGTTGACCGAGGATTACTACGTCGCCAACAAGCTGATGAAAGGCTTCATCGGGTCGGCCAATATCGACACGAATTCAAGGCTTTGCATGGCGTCGTCGGTGGCGGGGCACAAGCGCGCCTTTGGCACGGACACGGTGCCGGGGACCTACGAGGACCTCGACGAGGCGGATCTGGTGGTGTTGGTAGGCTCGAACCTGGCGTGGTGTCATCCGGTTCTGTACCAGCGCGTGAAGGCGTCGGGGGCGAAGATCGTGGTGATCGACCCGCGGCGCACGGCCTCTTGCGACGGGGCCGCGATGCATCTGGCCGTGGCGCCGGGGGCGGATGTGGCCTTGTTCAACCGGCTGCTGGTGGCGATTGCGCAGGCGCGTGCGGTGGACGAGGGATATCTGGCGCATACGCAAGGGTTCAACGCGTCCCTTGACGCGGCGGCGCAGGACACAGGCGATACGGGCCTCAGCGAGGCGGAGATCGACGCCTTTTGCAAGCTGTGGATCGGCACCGAGAAGGTCGTGACGATCTATAGCCAGGGGGTGAACCAATCGACCAGCGGGTCGGACAAGGTCAATGCGATCCTCAATTGTCACCTTGCCACGGGCCGCATCGGCAAGCCGGGCATGGGGCCGTTCAGCGTCACGGGGCAGCCCAACGCGATGGGCGGGCGTGAGGTGGGCGGGCTGGCCAATATGCTGGCCTGTCACCTCGATCTGGAAAACGCGGACCATCGCGGCGCGGTGCAGGCGTTTTGGCAGGCCCCCGCGATGCCCGAGGCGCCGGGGCTCAAGGCCGTCGACATGTTCCGCGCGGTGGGCCGGGGCGAGATCAAGGCGCTGTGGATCATCCACACCAACCCGGCCGTGTCGATGCCCGAGGCCGACGCGGTGCGCGACGCGATTGCGGGGTGCGATTTCGTCGTGGTCAGCGACGTG
>CAZPJO010000043.1:2995-9813 GCA_964586895.1 uncultured Roseicyclus sp. | reverse complement strand
CGGATACCGCGCGGCTGGCCGATGTGCTTTTGCCCGCGACGGCCTGGGCGGAAAAGGAAGGCAGTGTCACCAATTCCGACCGCACGATCAGCCGCCAACGCGCCGTCTTGGCCGCGCCGGGCAGCGCGCGACCCGATTGGGCGATCCGGGCCGAGGTCGGGCGGCGCATGGGATGGCGCAGCGCATTCGACTATGCCAGCGCGGCAGAGATTTTCCACGAATACGCGACGCTTTCGGGCGTGGCGGCGCGCTTCGGGCGCGATTTCGATATCTCGGGCCTCGCCGGGATGACGCAGGCGGATTATGACGCGATGGAACCCACGCGCTGGCCGGTCTCGGCGCGCAAATCGGGGGGGCGGTTCTTTGCGGACGGGCGGTTTTACCACCCCGATTGCAAGGCGCGGCTTCTTCCGGTGACGGCGCGTGCGCCCGCCGCCGCACCATCGCCCGCCTATCCGTTTCGCCTGAACACCGGGCGGGTGCGCGATCAATGGCACACGATGACGCGAACGGGCCTGAGCCCGCGTTTGTCGGGCCATCTGGCCGAGCCGTATCTGGATATCCACCCCGACGACGCCGCAGGCGTTGGCCTTGGGTCCGCCGATCTGGCCGAGGTGACAAGTGCGCAGGGCCGCGCGATCCTGCGCGTGCGGCTGACCCGCGATGTGGCGCGCGGGCAGCTTTTCGCGCCGATGCATTGGACCGGCGAGACCGCGCCGACGGGGCGGATCGACGCGCTGATCGCCGGGGCGACGGACCCGATCTCGGGCCAGCCGGAAAGCAAGGCGGCGGTGGTCGCGGTCAAACGCATGGCAGCGCAATGGTACGGATTTGCGGTGTCGTCGCGCCCGATCCGGCCCGACAGCACCTATTGGGCGCTGGCCACGACATCCACGGGACAGCGCGCGGAATTGGCCGGAGACACCGCGCCCGAGGATTGGGAGGCGGCGGCGCGCGCGCTGTTCGACCTGCCCGAGGCAAGCGCCACATCGGTGATCGACCCGGGTCGCGGCACGGCGCGGATCGCGTTCGAGGCGGACGGACGGCTGGCGGCGGCGCTGTTCATCTCGCCCGAGCCGGTGGCGGTGATGCGCGATTATTTGGCGGGTCTGCCGGGCAGGGCCCCGGACGGTGTCCTGATCGGGCGGCCCCCTGCGGATATGCCCGATCCCGGCGCGGTGGTCTGCGCGTGTTTCGGGGTGGGGATCAACACCATCCTGACCGCGATCGAGACGGGCGAGGTGGCCAGTGTCGAGGCGATTGGTGCGGCGCTTCAGGCGGGCACGAATTGCGGATCGTGCAAGCCGGAATTGGCCGGGCTTCTGGCGCGGACGCGATTGCCGGAGGCGGCACAATGACCCCCGGCCGCGATCTTGCGCCCCATGTGGCCACGCTGGGGCGCGGGCCGGGGCGGTCGCGGTCATTGACCCAGGCCGAGGCGGCGGAGGCGATGGAGATCATGCTGTCGGGCCACGCAGCGCCCGAGGCGATTGGCGCGCTTTTGATGCTGCTGCGGATGAAGGGCGAAACGGCCGACGAAATCGCGGGCTTCGCGCAGGCCGCGCAGGGGGCGGGCCCGGCCCTGCCGCGCGCGGATCTGGATTGGCCAAGCTATGCGGCGGGGCGCACGCGGGGCCTGCCGTGGTTCCTTTTGTCGGTGCGGTTGCTGGCGCAGGCGGGCCACCGCGTGGTGCTGCATGGCTGGAACGGCTCGGACGCGTCGGTGCGCGCGCATCTGGATCAGGCGGGCATCGCGTTGGCGCAGGACCCGCGCGCGGCAGAGGCGGCGCTGGCCCGGGCGGGCGCGGTCTATCTGCCGTTGGAACACATGCACCCCGGCCTGTTTCACTTGCTGTCGCTGCGCCCGGTGTTCGGGCTGCGGTCGTGCATCAACACGGTGGCGCGCATGCTCAACCCCGCGCGGGCGGGCGCAAGCGTGCAAGGCGTGTTCCACCCATCCTATCGCCTGGTGCAGGCCGACGCGGCGGGGCTGCTTGGCTGGCGCGCATTGAGCGTGATCAAGGGCGGCGGCGGCGAGTTCGAGCGGCACCCCGGCAAGGCGGTGGCGGGCTTTGGCCTGCGCGATGGCGCGCCGTGGGAGGCAACATATGGCGCGCTTGGCGCAGACACACGGCGGCTATCCGAGGTGGCACCTTGTGTCGGTCTGGCCGGTCTTTGGTCGGGGGCTGTGCGCGATGCGTTTGCGCAGGCCATCGTGATCGGCACCGCCGCGCTGGCGCTCGACACGTTGGGGGTCGCGGCCCCGCAGGCACGGGCCGAGGCGCTTTGGAACGCGCGCGGCCCCCTCAAGGAGGATGCAGCATGAAGAGCTTTCCAATGTTTTTCCGCACCACGGGGCGGCGGGTCGTCATTGTGGGCGGGGGCGAGCAGGCGGCGCAAAAGGCGCGCCTGATCCTCAAGACGGATGCAGCTATCGTGCTGGCCGCGCCGGAGCTGGACGCGGAACTGGCCGCGCTGGTGACGGAGGGGCGCGCGGCGCATCATGTGGGGCCGGTGGATGCGGGCCTGTTCGACGGCGCGGCGATGGCGTTCATCGCAACGGGATGCCCGGGGTGGGACGCGGCGGTGCACGGCTTGGTGCAGGCGGCGCGCGTGCCGGTGAACGTGGTGGACCGGCCCGACCTGTGCGACATCACCACGCCGTCGATCGTGGACCGCGATCCGGTGGTGGTGGCCATTGGCACCGAGGGCACGGCCCCGGTTCTGGGCCGCGAGATCAAGACGCGGATCGAACGGATGCTGCCGGGCAATCTTGGCGGGTTGGCGGCATTGGCAGGCCGGCTGCGGCCCGTGGTGGCCGAGCGGGTGCCGCGCGCGGGGCGGCGGGCCTTCTGGGCCTGGGTGTTCAAGGGCGCGCCGCGCGACGGCTGGACCCGCGGCGCAGAGCGCGCGGCCGCGCAGCAGATCAAGGCAGCGATTGCGGCGGGCGGTGCGCCGGACACGGGCAAGGAGGGCTCCATCGCGCTGGTCGGCGCGGGGCCGGGGGCGCGCGACCTTCTGACGATGCGCGCGGTCGAGCGGCTGCAGGAGGCGGACGTGATTTTCTACGACCGTCTGGTCGATGCAGAGGTGCTGGAGCTGGCGCGGCGCGATGCGGAACGGGTGTTCGTGGGCAAACATGTGGGCACGCATCCCTGGCCGCAGGCGCAGATCAACGCGATGATCGTGGCCGAGGCGCGCAAGGGCCGCCGGGTCGTGCGACTCAAATCCGGCGATCCGGGGATCTTCGGGCGCGCGGGCGAAGAGGTCGAGGCGGCGCGCGCGGCGGGCGTCGAGATCGAGATCGTGCCGGGTGTCACGGCGGCCTCGGCGGCAGGGGCCGCGATGGGCGAAAGCCTGACGATGCGGGGGCAATGCGATACGCTGATCCTGGCCACGGGGACGGGTTGTGCCGAGGCACCGATGCCTGATTGCGCGCGGCTGGCGGGGCCGGGCACGACCACGGCGATCTACATGGGCGTGCGGCAGGCAGACAGGATCGCGGCGGCGTTCCGGGCGCGCGGCCTGCCGGGGGCGGCGCAGGTGTCGGTCTGCGTGGATGCGTCGAAACGCAGCGAGCGGCGCATCGAGGCGACGCTCGACACGCTGGCCGGGCGGCTTGCGGCGGAGAAGGTCGATGGCGTGGCGATCCTGCTGTTCCGCTGGCCCGCAGAGGTGGCCAAGCCCGTGCGTGAGCCTGTCACCCGGCTTGAGGCCGCGCGGGCGGCTGGCTAGGCTAAGAGATCCGGGCCGGGGTGGCAGGGACGGGGGTGGCAGGGCCGGGCGTATTAGGCGTCTGAGAGCCGGTCGAGAAAGCTTTCCCCCCACCACGCGATGTCGCGTTCCATCACGCCGGGCAGCATGTCACCAAAGCGGCTGAGCCGTTCTTCGGCGGACATGTCGATGGCAATGGCCAGCGCATCGGCGATGTCCTGCGGGTCATAGGGATTGACGATCAGCGCGCCGTCGAGTTGTTCGGCGGCCCCTGCGAACCGCGACAGGATCAACACGCCCGGATTGTCGGGATCCTGCGCTGCGACATATTCCTTGGCCACAAGGTTCATCCCGTCGGCCAGCGGCGTGACAAGGGCGATATCGGCGCGCCGGTAAAGGCCCGCAATCTCATCGCGCGGGAAATTCTTGCGCACATAGCGGATCGGGGTCCAGTCCAACTCGGCATGGGTGCCGTTGACCGAGCCCGCCATCTGATCAAGATGGGCGCGGATATCGCCATAGGCCGAGATGTTTTCGCGGCTGGCCGGTGCGATTTGCAGGTAGGTGGGCCGCCGCGCGCGGTGCGCGGGATGATCCAGCAGACGCCCGAAGGCCTCGACCCGCTGCACCAGGCCTTTGGAATAATCCAGACGGTCGACCCCAAGGATGATCTTCTGCCCCGATCCCAGCGTGCGCAGCGCCTCCGCATAGCCATTGGATGCGGCCTCGCGCATGGCGGCGGTGTCGATCCCGATGGGGAAGTTTTCCACCGCGAAACGCCGCTCGTGCCAGCGCAGCGGCGCGCCGTCTGCGGGCACGTCAACCTCGCCCGAGCGGCTCAGGAAATCGAGGCAATTGGCGACATCACGCTGTGCCTGTAGGCCGACCAGGTCATAGGCCGCCAGCCAGCCGGGCAATTTGTCGACCTGCGGGATCACGTCGAGATCGCCGGTGGACGGGAACGGAATATGCAGGAAGAACCCGATCCGGTTGCGCACCCCGCGCGCGCGCAATTCGGCGGCCAGCGGCAGGAAATGGTAATCCTGTATCCAGATCAGATCATCGGGTGCGACTTCTTCGGCAAGAAGTGCGGCGAGGCGGGCATTGACCGATTGATAGGCGTCGAACCAGCCTGCGGAGCTGGTGAACAGATCGCGGCGCGAATGGAAGATCGGCCACAGGACCGAATTCGCATAGCCCAGGTAATAGCCGTCATATTCCGCCTCGCTCAACGCGAAGGTGGCGCGTTTGTAGCGCCCCTCGGCCATCGGCGTGAGCCGGTCGGTCGGCCCGTCGCCGGGATCGGCCGTGCCGAGCCAAAGCCCGCCCGCCCGGTTCAGCATCTCGTGGATGGCAAAGACCAGACCCCCGGCGGGGGCCTCGTCGGTGGGGATGCGGTTGGAGACGACGACAAGGCGGCTCATTTGGCGATCCAGGCCTCCAGTTGGGTCAGAAGATCAGCAGGCCGCGCGACATGCAGCCCGGCATAGGGCGGGGGGTTGGACCCGATCCATAGCCCATCCCCGCCGACGGAGCGACAATATTCCATGGCCGGTTGATCCGTCAGGTCGTCGCCCGCAAAAAGCGGCGTTGTGCCGCGAAACGGGGCGTCTTGCATCATCCGCTCGACCGCGCCGCGTTTCGACGCGCTCTGCGGGCGCAATTCCACCACGCTGTGACCCTCTTGCAGGGCGAAATCCGGCGTCTCGGCGGCCAGCGTCCGGGCCAGCGCGCGGGCCTCCCCCTCGGCGTCGGGGTGGGTGCGGAAATGCAACGCGATGCCGGTTGGCTTTTCCTCGATCATCACCCTATCGCTGGCCTCAATGCGGGCGCGCGCGGCCATGTCTTGCGCGATGCTGCGCCAATCCTCGCGCGTGTGGCGCTGACCATCGGCGTCGACATGCTCCGCCCCGTGACCGCCCACATGCACGAGGCCCGCGACCGGCAGGAAGTGGCGCAGATCATCGACCGAGCGGCCCGAGACCATCGCCACCCGCCCGTCAAGCGCCGCAAGGGCCGCGTTCAGGAACCGCGTCACACGCACGCCCACCTCGACCAGATCGGGGCGCGGGGCGATATCGACCAGCGTGCCGTCGAAGTCGAGAAACAGGCTGGCGTTTTGCCGGGGCGGCAGGGGGCGGGCGGGGCGCGGGGGTTGGGTCATCGGGGCCTTTTCGTTGCATTGGGGCATGCGGCATGGCCCTTGCCTGCCACGGGACGGGCGGATTGGAAACCGGTGTTTGGGCGCGCGCCCCCCTCGCATGTCACGCGAAATTCGGGAATAAGGCGGCCAGCGGCGCGTCCATTGGCGCGCCCTGCGGAGGACCAGATGAAGACCATAGCCCTTGTCGCCCATGACCAGAAGAAAGACGCGCTCATCGCCTGGGCCCGGACCAACGAGGCCCACCTTGCCCCGCATCGCCTGTTTGCGACGGGAACCACGGGCGGGCGGCTCAGGGCCGAGACGGGGCTGTCGGTCACGCCGCTGAAATCGGGGCCGTTGGGCGGCGATGCGCAGCTTGGCGCGATGATCGCGGAAGAGCACCTTGATGCGTTGATTTTTTTCGTCGATCCGCTTTCGGCGATGCCCCATGACGTTGACGTCAAATCCTTGATCCGGTTGGCCATTCTCTACGATACGCTGATGGCGGTGAACGAGGCGACGGCCACCGGGATCATTCGGTCACTGGATGAATGACGCGGGCGAAGTAACGGTTTTGTAACATTTTTGCGAAGATCCGTCATGTGGGTGTCACCGACTCAGACCATAGGCAACGACGCACGTTTGGGGCGGTTCGGTTTCATTTCGTTTGCGTTCGCGCAGGCGCTGTGTAGTCTCTGCGCCACGCGACATGCCGGGGGGGAGTGCGTTTGTGCGTGCACCCCGTTTTAGACAAGGACATGACCTGCCTGAACCAATGGCAGGCGGTCGCGAAACAGCAGCCGATGTGGCTGCGCATGATATTGGGAGAGACGAATGACCCTCAAGACAACCTTATCGCTTGGCCTTGTGGCCGGTCTTCTGACCGGGGCGGCGGCGCAGGCGCAGACCGAGATCGAATTCTGGCACGCCATGGGTGGCCAGTTGGGCGAAACCGTCAACG
>CAZPJO010000043.1:2354-2985 GCA_964586895.1 uncultured Roseicyclus sp. | reverse complement strand
GTCAACGAGATGGCCGAAAACTTCAACGCCAGCCAGTCCGACTATGTCCTGACGCCGGTGTTCAAGGGCACCTATGAGGAAACGCTGACCTCGGCCATCGCGGCGTTCCGCGCGGGCGAGCAGCCCAACATCGTGCAGGTCTTCGACGCAGGTGCGGCCACCGTCATTGGCGCGCAGGGCGCGACCATTCCCGTGGAACAGCTGATGTCCGATAACGGCGTGGCCTTCGACCGCGAGGAATACATCTCGGGCGTGCGCAACTTCTATGCCGACGCCGAGGGTCAGATGATCGGCATGCCGTTCAACTCGTCCACGCCGATCATGTATTACAACGCCGACGCGTTGGACGCCGCCGGTGTGACCGCGCCCGCGACATGGGAAGAATTCGCCGAAGTCACGGCGCCCGCGCTGCTTGAGGCGGGATACATTCCGCTGGCGCAATCGCATTTGCCGTGGATCTTCACCGAGAATTTCTTCTCGCGTCACAACCTGCAATTCGCCTCCAACGACAACGGTTATACCGGCATGGACACCGAGATCATGGTGAACCATCCCGCGATCCGCGCGCATTTCACCGCGCTGACCGAATGGCAGGAGGCCGGCTATTTCGAATGGTACGGCACCGGTTGGG
>CAZPJO010000043.1:0-2344 GCA_964586895.1 uncultured Roseicyclus sp. | reverse complement strand
GTTTGAAACCGGTGAAGTGGCGATGTGGTTGGGCTCTTCGGGGTCGTTCGGCGGCATTGCCGACCGTGTCGATTTCAACTTCTCCGCAACCATGCTGCCCTATTGGGAAGCCGTGACGACCGAGCCCACGCAGACCTTCATCGGGGGGGCTGCCCTGTTCGCGATGTCTGGCTTTGACGAGGAACAAAACGCCGCAACGGCCGCGTTCTTCGACTTCCTCGACAGCACCGACGCGCAGGTCATGTGGCACGTTGCAACGGGCTATGTTCCGATCACCACCGCCGCTTATGAGGCGACCGCCGCATCCGGCCACTACGACACGTTCCCCGCCGCCGAAGTCGGTGTTCAGCAGCTGCAGCTGCCCGCCGGTGAGTGGACCCGCGGCTATCGCATGGGCTTCTACGTGCAGATCCGCGACGTGATGAACCGTGAATACGGCCGCATCCTGACCGGTGAGACCTCGGTCGACGAAGCGTTCGAGACCATCGAGGCCGAGGCCAACGAGCTTCTTTCGCGCTTCGCCCAGACGCAGGGCTAAGACCCCGCACGCAAGATTGCGCTGGCCGGGTTTCGCGCCCGGCCAGTCGCCACTTGAAAAGACGACAAGAAACAACCGACTGACTGACCAGACCTCAGGGGGCTGCATCCGTGAAACGCGCCGCATTCGGGCACATCGGCTTTCCGATGCTGCTGCTACTGCCGCAGCTGGTGATCATTGCGATCTTCTTCTACTGGCCTGCGGGCTATGCGCTGCAATCGTCGTTCTACCTCGAAGATCCGTTCGGCTTCGGCTCGACCTTCGTGGGGGCGGACAATTACACAAGGCTTGCGACCTCATCGAATTACATGGACGCGGCCTGGTTCACGCTGATCTTCACCGCACTCGTCACATTCTTCGCGCTCGCCATCGCCCTTCTGCTGGCGGTCAAGGCCGACAAGGTCATTCGCGGGGCCAAGACATATCGCACGCTTTTGATGTGGGTCTATGCCATCGCGCCGCCGGTCGCGGGGCTGATCGGGATCATGCTGTTCGACCAATCGCGCGGCAACATCACCCAGTTCCTTGGCATGATGGGCATCGAATACCGCCTTGGCGTGAATTACTGGGACACCGCCACCGCGATGATTTCAGTGTCGATCTGGAAACAGATCCCGGTCAACTTCATCTTCTTCCTCTCCGGCCTGCAGGCGATCCCGAGATCGGTGCGCGAGGCCGCGATGATCGACAACCGCTCGGGCACGTCGCGGTTTTGGGACATCACCTTCCCGCTGCTGGCGCCCACGGGGTTCTTCCTTCTGATCATCAACATCACCTATTCGCTCTTTGACACCTTCGGCATCATCGACACGATCGTGAAGGGCGAGCCGGGCAACAACCCGATGACGCTTGTCTACCGCGTGTTCGTGGACGGCTTCCGCGGTCAGGATCTGGGCGGATCCTCGGCGCAATCGGTCGTGCTCATGGTGCTTGTCCTGATCCTGACCATTGTGCAGTTCCGGTTTCTGGAACGCCGCATCCACTATACGTGAGGGGGGCTTGAGCCATGGCTGATATCACCGACACCCGCGTCGCCGCCGCCCCGCTGGCCACCCGCCGCAAACGCATCCGCTGGGACCATGTGGGCGACCACGCGGTCCTGATTGCGGGGGCCTTGCTCATGCTGGTGCCCGTGTGGATGGTCTTCGCGACCTCGTCCTGGGATGAAATCACCATCCACCGCCAGGGCATGCAATTCGGCTTCGGCGACCAGATGGCCACGAATTACAACGCCGCCCTGTTCGAATACGGCGGCTTCACCGATAGCGTGAACGGCATGACGATGCTGGCCAATTCCATGATCCTTGGCCTGGGCTTTGCCATCGGCAAGATCATCGTCGGCATGATGGCGGCCTATGCCATTGTCTATTTCCGCCTGCGCTTTGCGACATTGGCGTTCTGGATGATCTTCACCACGCTGCTTTTGCCGCTCGAAGTGCGCATCCTGCCGTCCTACGAAGTGATCTCGTGGATGAACCTCGGCAACACCTATACCGGCCTGATCGTGCCGTTGATCGCGTCGGCCACGGCCACCTTCTTCTTCCGGCAATTCTTCCGCTCGATCCCCGAGGAACTGATCGAGGCCGCGCGCATTGACGGGGCGGGGCCGGTGAAATTCTTCATCGATATCCTCGTGCCGCTCAGCAAGACCATGATCGCGGCGATGTTCATCATCATGTTCGTCTTCGGCTGGAACCAATACCTCTGGCCCACGCTGATCACCACCGATGAAAGCCTGTTCACACTCGTGCGCGGCATCCGGCAGATCGTGCAGGCCCGCGTAATCCACCCCGCTCTCGGCCAAAG
>CAZPJO010000042.1:0-12339 GCA_964586895.1 uncultured Roseicyclus sp. | reverse complement strand
GGCTTGGGCTTTTGACGACGCCGCTGCGCGATCGGTTCGGGATTCCCACGCGGCTGAATTTCTACACCGAGGATGAACTGGACCTGATCGTGGGTCGGGGCGCGCGGCTTGCAGGAATTGACGCCGATCCCGATGGCACGCGCGAGATCGCCAAACGTGCGCGCGGCACGCCGCGGATTGCGGGGCGATTGTTGCGGCGGGTGATCGATTTCGCGGTGGTCGAGGGGGACGGACGGCTCGGCCGCGCGATTGCCGACAGCGCGTTGACGCGGCTTGGGGTGGATGCGCTGGGGCTTGATGGGGCGGACCGGCGGTATCTGTCGCTTATCGCGGAGAATTACCAAGGCGGGCCGGTCGGGATCGAGACCATCGCCGCCGCGCTGGCCGAACCGCGCGACGCGTTGGAAGAGGTGATCGAGCCGTTCCTGTTGCAACAGGGGTTGATCGCGCGCACGCCGAGGGGGCGCATGTTGGCCCACAAGGGCTGGAGCCATTTGGGATTGGCCGCGCCGAAGCGGCCAGATCAGGGGGAATTGTTATGAGATTTGTTTTGGCCGTTTTGATCACGGTTCTGGCCAGTGCAGGCGTGGCACAAGAGCCGTTCGGGCGGGACTACGTGTTGGACACCCGCTATGGCAATTTGCAGATCGTGGGCGGGCCTGACACGGCGTTCGTGTTCTACGAGGGGCTGTTCTATGAGCAGGTCTACGGCCACAATTTCGCAATCAGAGCGGCGGCTGGTACCGCCGATACGGCGGTGGATTGGGTTCTGCTCGAACGGATCCATTACCAGGACGCGTGCCGCACCCGCCACCTTCTTCTGGCGATCACGCCCGAGGGGTTAACCCACAGTCGGGAATTCGGCCCCTGCGACGGAGAGCCTACCGACATGCAGGTGCGCGAGGGGCAAGTGCAGGTCACGATCACCGATTCAACCGGGTCCGAGACGGTGACGTTCAACGGGGAAGAGTTGCATGAAGGGGTCTTCGACACGGCCCCGCCTGCGCTGGCAAACATCCCCGCACGCATGGCGGAATCGGCCAATGTCACCACCGGGTTCGGGCGTCTTTGGGTGCAGTCCGAAAGCGAATGGGACCAGGTTTTGCTGCATGAGGGCACGCCAATTGCGGCCACCGGTCCGATGCTTTGGATCCGGAGCCATTACGAGGGCGAGGGGCGCGATTGGGTGATCGCGTCGTCGAACCACCGCGGCAACATGTGCGGTGGTTGGCAGGACTGGTTCCTGATCCAGGTCAGCGATGCTGGCGCTGTCGTGGCCCCGCCGCTGAATGCGTGCAACGGCATCACCGACGTCCGGATCGAGAACAATGCACTTGTCTTGGACATGACCCACGGCGATCTGAGCGTCGCACATGAAACGTTCACCTGGGATGGAATTACGCTGACCTCGGTTCTGGTGCCGCAGGCGGCTGCGATACCGGCGGGCGCGGGTGCGGATGTGACCCGCTGGATCGGGCGCAACACCTGGGAGATGTTTGAGGATGCCTCCGAAAGGGCACGGATGGGAACGGTCATGTCGCCGGAAGATGTGCAGGAATTGGCCGGTGCCATGAGCTTTGGAAGCCAGTTCGAACAGCGTGGCGACTGGGTGGTCGCGCAGTCCTGCCAGAGACATAATTGCGGCTTCAACCAGGGTGTTCTGGCGATACGTATCTCGGACGGTGCGGTGGCCGCGGCATTGATGTGGGGCTCGCCACCAACGATCACCGGGTTCGGCCCGGTCGACGATCCGGTTGTTGCCGGCTTCATCAACGAACACGTCCGTTGAGCGACGCAGCCGAAATTGAGGCGCTGTTCACACGCGCGGATGGAACGTTCCTGTTTGCGCGGTGGGGGCGGCCGATTGCGCCGGTTGTGTTCGGGGTGGAGGATGCGACGGTTGGCATCCTGAAAGGCGCGATTGAGGCGGTGGTCGCGCTGGCGGGGCACCGGATGGCCGAGACGGACCCGGAATTGGGTGCGAACCTGATGATCTTCTTCATTCGCGATTGGGATGAATTGGTCGAAACGCCAAACCTCGACCGATTGATCCCCGACCTTGGCGAAACGGTCGCGCGCCTCAACGGGGCGGATGCGAACCAGTATCGCAGCTTTCGCTTCGATGCCGATGGCGGGATCAAGGCGGCGTTTGTGTTCGTGCGGATGGATGCCGCGATGCAGGCAGCCCCGGTACAGACGATCGTGTTGTGGTCGGACACGGCATTCCTGGGCACGTCACCTTTGGCGGCTCTTGAAAACGGTGCCGCCGTGCTGCGCCCCGACATCGCCGATGTGATCCGGGCGGGCTATGATCCGGTGTTGCCGGTGGCGTCGACGCAAGCGTCGCTGGCGTTGCGGTTGGCGGCGCGCACGGGAGCGTTGAATTGATCCACCATTGGCCCCTGCGCGTGTATTACGAGGACGTCGATCTTGCGGCGATCGTCTATTACGCGAATTACCTGAAATACCTTGAACGGGGCCGGTCCGAGATGGTGCGCGCCGCAGGCATCAGCCAGCTTGAGTTGAAGGCGGCGGGCCTGGTTTTTGCCGGCCGCCGGGTTGAGGCCGATTACCTGCGGCCTGCGCGTTATGATGACGAACTGATCGTGGAAACCCGTCTTGATCGGTTGAAAGCGGCCTCGTTCGACATGCCGCAACGCATTCTGCGCGGCGATGAGGTCCTGATGGAGGCGCGGATCACGGTTGTGATCCTGAACGAACAGGGCCGCGCGGCGCGGCTTCCGGCGGATATCCGCGCAAAAGTCACAGCGCTTACGGCAAGTCACGGCGTGTGACACAGAAGTGTTCGCCTTAACCCTTTTTTGCTGATAAACTACTGCACAAATGAGGCGTACAAAAATCGCGCCCATCATGTTTGAGGCCGGGCAGAGGACAGCAAACCAGTTATGGAAACAGAGACGCTCGCTTTGGCGAACGAGGCGGATTTCACCCTCGTTGCGCTATTCTTCCGTGCAAGTTTCATTGTTCAGCTTGTGATGTTGGCGCTGATTGTCGCCTCCGTCTGGGTGTGGACAATCGCTTTCACGAAATTCGCCATGTTCCGCCGGTCGCGCTCCAATGCGGCGGCGTTTGATGCGGCCTTCTGGTCGGGGGAGCCGCTTGACGAGCTTTATGATCAGGTGGCCGACACCCCCGGCTCGGCCTCCGAACGGGTCTTTGTGGCGGGCATGACGGAATGGCGTCGGTCGCTGCGCGATGACGGCGCGCTGATCCCCGGCGTGCAGCAGCGCGTGGACCGGTCGATGGACGTGGCCATCGCGCGTGAAAGCCAACGCATGACCAACGGGTTGAACTTTCTGGCCACGACTGGATCCACCGCGCCCTTTGTCGGCCTGTTCGGGACGGTGTGGGGCATCATGCGGTCGTTCCAGGAAATCGCGATTTCCGGGCAGACGTCGCTGGCCGTTGTGGCCCCCGGTATTGCCGAGGCGCTTCTGGCGACGGGGCTTGGCCTTTTGGCGGCGATCCCGGCGGTGATCCTCTACAACAAACTGTCGAGTGACGCCGATGAGATCATCGGCAATTACGAGAGCTTCGCCGACGAATTCTCCACCCTGCTGAGCAGGCAGCTGGACTGATGGGCGCGAGCGTTCAATCGGGCCAGGCCGGTGGACAGCGCCGCCGCAGGGGCAGGGGGCGGCGCGGCACGCGCCCGATGTCCGAGATCAACGTCACACCTTTCGTGGATGTGATGTTGTGCCTTTTGATCATCTTCATGGTCGCCGCCCCGTTGATGACGGTGGGCGTGCCGATCGACCTGCCCGATACGTCCGCCGAGGCATTGCCGAGCGAGGAAGAAGAGCCGTTGACTGTGACGCTGGCCTCCGACGGGCGAGTGTTGTTGCAGACGACCGAAGTGTCCCGCGAAGAGATCATTCCGCGATTGCAGGCGATTGCCGCAGAACGCGACAGCCCGCGCATTTTCGTGCGTGCGGACGGTGGCATTCCCTATGAGCAGGTCATGCAGGTGATGGGTGCGTTGAACGCGGCCGGTTTCCGCGAGATCGGTTTGGTGACGGATTCCGGCGGGCCGACGCTGGATGGCGAGGGGGAGTGATCAACCCATGCGCCGGTCGCTTTATGCCTCCTCCGCGATCCATCTGGGCATCCTTGGGTGGGTGGCCTTTGGCGGGCTGTTGTTCGAGCGCAGCCCGGAGGTGGAGTTCGAGGTGACGGGCGTGGCGTTGATCACGCCGGCGGAATTCGAGGCGCTGACCAGCGGCGATGCGGATGAACCCGCCGTGATCGAAGCGCTTGCAACGCCGGCCTTGCCGCAGGTCACGGATGCGCCCGAGATCCCCGCGTTCGAGACCCCGCCGCCGCCGATCGAGCAACCCGAGCAAACCGAAGCGCCCGCGCCGGAGAGCGATCCGGTGCCGGTCGATCCGGTGCCCGACACCCAGGTCAGTGACGATGTGGCGGTGCTGGCCCCGCCGCCTGACGCGCCGGATGCCGAGCCGTCCGACACGCCCACCCCGGAAGAAGCACCGCGCATCGCCCCGGTCGCAGCCCCCTTGCCCGAGCCGGATGTGGAAACCGCGCCAGAGGTGTTGGAGCAGCCCACCGAAGAGGCCGTCGCCGAGGAGGCCCCGGTCGAAGAGGTGACAGAGACCGCGCCGGAAGAGGCCACAACAGAGATCGTGACCGAAGCCGAAGAGCCGAGCGCGGCCCGCGCGCCCACGGCCTCGGTCCGTCCGACGGCGCGGCCCGCAAGGCCTGAGCCTGTGGAGGAGGCGGTGGCGGAAGCTGAGGTCGCGGAAGAGCCTGCGGAGGACGCGCCGGTGGCGGAGGTGGCCCCGGCGGAGGAAGAAGACGCGCTGGCCGCCGCGATTGCCGGTGCCGTGGCCGAAGCGGTCGATACGCCCGCGACGGCGACTGCATCCGCGCCCGCAGGCCCGCCGCTGAGCCAGGGAGTGCGGGATGGGTTCCGGGTGGCGGTGAGTTCATGTTGGAACGTCGGATCCCTATCGACCGAGGCGTTGGGCACGACCGTGGTCGTGGCGTTCGACATGACGCCCGATGCGCGCCCCGAGACCGGGACGATCCAGATGATCGAATTCACCGGCGGCTCGGAAGCGGCGGCCTTGCAGGCCTACGAGGCGGCGCGGCGCGCAATCATTCGGTGCGGAACAAATGGCTATGGCCTGCCCGAGGAGAGTTACGGGCGGTGGCAACAGGTTGAGTTGGTGTTCAATCCCGAAGGGATGCGTCTGCGATGAAGAGTGTCTGGTCCGTTTTCGGTTTGCTTTTGATGGGTGTGGCGAGCCCTGCGGCGGCGCAATCGACGCCATCGGAGGGATCGCGGGTGTTGATCACGGTCGAGCAGGTCTCGCCGGAGGAGGCGCAGGTTCTGACGGTGCCGGAATTCGGGCCGCTGATCACGGGCGGCGCATCGGGCGGCGTGTTGCTTGACGCGACGGGCGGCGGGCGGGGCGTGATCCTGGATTATCCGTCGGTTGCCGACGGGCCTGTGGGTGCCGCTGCGGTTGTTGCGGCAGATCCGCCGCCGCGTCCGGAGCCGCGCCCCACGGGATTGGGTGTGGTCGAAGCGCCGGTTGAGGCGCCGGAAGAGGTTGTCGTCATTCTGGTAGACGCGCAAAGTTCAGGGCCGCGCCCGTCGCAGCGCCCGCGTGAGGTCGCCGAGGCCGCGCCAATTGCGCCGGAAGACGACGCGGAGGCAGAAAACAGCGCGGTGGAAGAGGTTGTTATCGCGGCTGCGCCATTGCCGAGGCCGTCGCCCGAACCCTTACCCGAACCGTCGCCTGCGCCGTCGCAAGCACTGGATCCGGCCCCGACGGCCCCAACGATTGAACCAGCCGCCCGAGGGTCGGAGATCGAACTCGCGATGACGCCGTTGGGCATCGAACCCGCACCTGCAGCGTCGGATATCGCGTTGGCTCCAACCCCGTCGGCGACAGAAATCGTGGCCCGCATCGTGTCGCGCACGCCGCCCGCGTCTCGGTCTGCGGTGCGTTTGCCCGATCCGATGTCGGGCGCGCGGCCTGATGTGCAACCGGCGGCCTTTGCGGTGCCCCGGCAAGACCGCGCACCGGTGGCCCCCGGCCCGCTTTCGGATGGGCCAGCCGTACAGGAGGGGGTAGGCGCCCCGCAAGCGCCCGCGTTCGTGGCGGTGTCAGCCGCGCTGATGCCCGGTGTGAGCGTGCCCCCGTCACGGGTCGCGCCGCTGGATTTTGCCGCGCGGCCGACGCCCGATCCGTTCCCCTATTTCGCCCTGCCGCGTGGGTCCTTGCCCGCAGGCCCCGACAATCTTGATCGCGCGACGCGCCCGCCGGAACCGGTGCCTGAGCGCATGGCCGCCGTCCTGCTTGGCGAACCGGGGACCGCGCCGGTGCCATTGGCCCCGCTGTCGTTGCCCGCCATGCCCCGGGCAGGCGAGCCGCCACGCGACCCCGAGGGCGGTCCGGTGTTGCCGAGCCCTGATGCGACGTCGTTGGCCCGCCTGGTGACGGAGGCCGAGATCTGCTGGCGGTTTGCCGATCTGGCCGCCGATGCGGCCTGGGCCAGCCTGTCGATTGAGGTCGCGCTGGACGAAATGAACATGCCCTCCGCGCAGAGCATCCGGTTGACCGGGTTTTCGAATGTCATGTCGTCATCGGCATCCGAGGCGTATCAGGCGGCGCGTGGCGCCTTGATCGCCTGCGCCGAGGCGACCGAAGCCGAGCCTGCGACGGCGGCGGCGACACTTGTTTTTGATCGCGAGGGGGTGCGGTTGAGATGAGGGTCATTTTGCGCATGGTTATCTGTGGCGGTCTGGTGGCCGTGGCCGGGGCCGCACACGCCGAGGCCCACCGCGCCTTGACGGCGGACGAATGCGCGACGTTCAACATGCAGGTTTCGGCGTGTTGGAATGTGGGGGCGTTGACGCCCGAGGCGCGTGCTGTTGCGGTGGTTGTTGGGTTTGATATGTCCCAAGATGGCCGCCCCGTGCGCGATAGCATTGCGTTGATAGAGGCAAATAGCGACGATGCCGCCGCCGCCGAGCAGGCGTTTCAAGCCGCCCTGCGCGCGATCATCCGCTGCGGTACAGACGGCTATGACTTGCCGCGTGCGGCCTATGCGCGATGGCAGCATATGGAAATAACCTTCGACCCGACCCAAGTTGAGAGCCGATGAAGATGTATCGGCCGATCCGAATTTTTGCGCGGTGTGTTCCGTGCCCTAGCAGCAAAGAGGTGGCGTCATGCTGACACGCCGTAATTTCATTGGTTCATCGAGCCTGCTTTTGGCCTCGACGGCGTTACCGCATATCGGGCTGGCCCAGGACGGGCCATTGCGACTGGAGATCACCGAAGGGGTGATCGAGCCGCTGCCGTTTGCATTGCCCAATTTCATTGGGGGCAGTGATGCGGCGGCCGATATCACCCGTGTGATCGCCGCCGATCTGCGTGGTACGGGGCTGTTCCGGCAGATCCCGCAGGACGCCTACATCAGCCAGGTCACAAGCTTCAACGCCGAGGTCAGCTATCCCGATTGGCAGGCGATCAATGCGCAGGCCCTGATCACGGGTGAGGTCGAGGAACGCGGTGACGGCAATATCGCCGTGCGGTTCCGCCTGTTCGATGTGTTCAGCCAGGCCCCCTTGGGCGAGGGTCTGCAATTTGTGGGGCCCGCCGACAGTTGGCGGCGCATGGCCCATAACGTGGCCGACCAGGTCTATAGCCGGATCACGGGCGAGACCGGGTATTTCGATACACGCGTGGCGTTCATCCACGAAGAGGGGCCGAAAAACGCGCGCCTCAAGCGGTTGGCGATCATGGATTATGACGGTGCCAATGTGCAGTACCTGACCGACTCGCGGTCGCTTGTGCTGGCGCCGCGGTTTTCGCCCGAGGGCGACAGGTTGCTTTACACCAGTTATGAAAGCGGCTTTCCGCAGGTCTACATCATGGATGTGGCCAGCGTGCAGCGCCGCCCGTTGGAGGCGATCCCCGGCGGCAACATGACGTTCAGCCCGCGCTTCACGCCATCGGGCCAGACCGTGGTCCTCAGCCTTGAGCAGGGCGGCAATTCCGATATCTACGGTGTTGATCTGGCGACGGGAACCCGCAGCCAGTTGACCGGATCGCCTGCCATTGAGACCGCGCCGTCGTTCAGCCCCGATGGCAGTCAGATCGTGTTTGAAAGCGACCGCACCGGAGGGCAGCAGATTTACGTGATGCCTGCGGGCGGCGGCGAGGGGCGGCGGATTTCGACCGGGGCGGGCCGGTATGGCACCCCGGTTTGGAGCCCGCGCGGCGACTACATCGCGTTCACCTATCAGGCGGATGGGCGTTTCCACATTGGCGTGATGCGCACCGACGGGTCCGAGCAGCGATTGCTGACGTCTTCGTTCCTGGACGAAGGCCCGACCTGGGCCCCGAACGGGCGGGTGATCATGTTCACGCGCGAAACACCCGGTGACGACGGCGCGCCGGCGGTCTATTCGGTCGACATATCGGGCCGCAACCTGCAACGGGTGGCAACGCCCGGCATGGCATCGGACCCGGCCTGGGGCCCGCTGCAGAGTTAACCGTGATTGGCGCGCGCGCGTTTCACGTGGTATAAGTTCAAAAAACAAGATCCGAGGATCAGAGCAATGATGACAACTTTCTTTCGCAAGGCCCCCGTGGTCCTTTTGGTAAGCACTCTGGCGCTGGCGGCCTGTTCGCAGGGCGGGTTCCGGGGGGACGGCGGGTTTGGCGCGGATGGCGCGGGCGCCGCAGGTGCGGGTGGGGTCAGTGACCCGACAAGCCCGGCCTATTTCAACCAGGTTGTGGGCGATCGCGTGTTGTTCGCCGTTGATCAATCCACCCTATCGCCCGAGGCGCAGACCATCCTGGCCGGGCAGGCCGATTGGATGATCGCAAACCCCGAATTCACCGCGCTGATCGAAGGTCACGCGGACGAGCAGGGCACGCGGGAATACAACCTTGCCCTTGGTGCGCGGCGCGCGGCGGCGGTGCAGGAATACCTGATTTCGCGCGGGGTGCCGGGGACGCGCCTGCGCACGATCTCCTACGGTAAAGAGCGCCCGATCGAGATCTGTTCGACCGAGGCCTGCTATAGTCAGAACCGCCGCTCGGTGACGGTGATTTCGGCAGGTCTGGGAGCGTAACCCATGCGGTTTGTAATTGCCCTGTGCGCGCTTTTGGTGGCGTGTCCTGCGCTTGCGCAGGACCGGGCGCAGACGCTGGCCGATATCCGGCAGGAATTGTCGGTTCTCTTCGTGGAAATCCAGCGCTTGCGTGGTCAGTTGAACACAACCGGCGGAGCCAGCGGGTCGGGTGCGACGGGCGGGACCATCGACCGGGTCAACGCCATCGAGGCCGAGGTGCAGCGCCTGACCGCGTTGACCGAACGCATCCAGCTTGATCTGGATGGTGTTGTGCGCGACGGGACCAACCGGGTCGGAGATCTGGAATTCCGGCTGTGCGAGCTGGAGGCGGATTGCGACATCGCCACGTTGGGCGACACGCCGTCGCTTGGGGGTGTGACGCCCGCGACAGGTGGCGCGGCTCCGGCGCCCGCCCCAACCGGCGGCGAGGTGGCGACATCGACATTGCCCTCGACCGGCGGGGCCAACCTTGCCGTGGCCGAGGAAGAGGATTTCAACCGAGCGCAGGCCGCGTTCGACGCCGGTGAATTCGCCGATGCGGCGGTGATGTTCGAGGCCTTTACCAACAATTATCCCGGCGGGCCGCTGTCTGCGGATGCGCATTACCTGCGTGGCGAGGCAGAGGCCAATCAGGGCCGCTGGAGCGATGCGGCACGCGCCTTCCTCGACAGCTTCAGCGCCGCGCCCGATGGGCAACGTGCGCCCATCGCGCTGACCTCGCTTGGCGTGGCTTTGGCCCAGATCGGGCAGACGGACGAGGCCTGCCTGACGCTGGCCGAAGTGGCCACGCGCTATCCCGGAAGCGCATCGGTTGCCGAAGCCGAAGCGGAACGCGGGCGCCTGGGCTGCCAGTGACCGAAACGCTGCCCGAGCGGTTTGCGGCCCGTATGGGCCAACTGCTCGGGCCCGATTTCCCAAATGATATCGCATTGGCCGTCTCGGGCGGTGGGGACAGCATGGCGATGCTGGCCCTGACCCATGATTGGGCGCGGGTTTTTGGCGTGCGATTGCGGGTCGTAACAATCGATCACGGACTGCGCGCGCAAAGCGTGGCCGAGGCGGCGATGGTGGCCAAGGAATGTGCGGCGCTTGGGCATCCGCATGACACCTTGCGCTGGACTTGGGACGGGCAGGGCAACCTGCAGGACGCCGCACGGCGCGCGCGGCTTGAGTTGATCGACAGCTGGCGCGATGGGATCGCCCACGTTCTGATGGCGCATACGCGTGACGATGTGGCCGAGACGTTCTTGATGCGTCTGGCGCGTGGTTCGGGGGTTGAAGGGCTTTCGGCGATGGCGGAGCGGCGGGTGGTGCACGGAGTGACGGGACGGTTCGAGGTGATCCGTCCGCTGTTGACCGAGGCGCGGGCCGAGTTGCGGCACCATATCGACGTCCTGCACGTGCCGTATGTGGATGATCCGAGCAACGAAGATTTGCGGTTCGACCGGGTGAAGGCGCGTTCGGCGCTTGCCGCGTTGGGGATCGACGCGAGCGCGCTTGGGGCCACGGCGCAGCGTATGGATCGGGCCCGCCATGCGTTGCAGGCGCGGGCCGCACAGGTCGCGCGGGACATTGTGGCGCAAGACGATGCGTTGCCCGATGTGCTGAGCTTTGATCGCGACGGGTTCGCGGCGGTCGAGCGCGACACGCAATTGCGGCTGCTGGCGGGGGGCTTGTGCTGGACCTCATCGACGGCCTATCGGCCCCGCGCCTCGGCCAGTGAGGCGCTGCTTGACCGGGTTTTGGCGGGTGGGGGCGGAACGCTTCATGGCGCGCAAGTCGAAGTGGGTCGCCACCGGATTGAGATTTTTCGCGAATTGGCCGCGGTTGAACGGCTGCGCTGCGCGGTGGATGGCGTGGCAATGTGGGACCGGCGCTGGCTTCTTTATGGGCCTGCGATCAAAGGGTTGGAGGTGCGTGCCTTGGGCGATGCGGGATGGCGGCAGCTGTCCGATGCGGCGCCCGAGGTAGATGGGGATGCCCTGCCGCCGCCCCGCCATGCCATCGCGCGGACCCGTCCGGCTGTCTTCGACGGGGATCGTTTTGTGGCCTTTGCGCCGTATCGGTTCGGCCCCGATTACATGGCCGATTTCAAGCCAAAGGCGGGACAATTCATCACATTCCTTGAATCGCGTTGAACTTGCCCCCCCAAAGCTTATCTTAGCCCTAACGCGGGCATCGGCTCGCCTTTACTCGTTTCGAGGAGACCTCCCTTGGGTAACGCGAGAAATATCGCATTCTGGGTCATTCTATTCCTGTTGATCCTGGCTCTGTTCAACCTGTTCTCCGGCGGTCAAAGCCAGGTGAACGAACGCACAGTGCCGTATTCCGAATTCGTGCAATCCGTTGAAAACGGGTCGGTTTCTTCGGCCACGCTTGACGGTGAAAACGTGCAGTTCACCACCAATGACGGCACCTTCACAACCATCGCACCGGGCGATGCGGAGCCCACGCAGACGCTGTTGTCCAACGACGTCCGCATCGAGGCCGAAGCGCAGCAGCAATCGGGGTTCCTGAGCGTCCTGTCGCTTTGGTTGCCGGTTCTGGTCCTGATCGGGATCTGGATCTTCTTCATGAACCGGATGCAGGGCGGTGGCCGTGGCGGCGCAATGGGCTTCGGTAAATCCAAGGCCAAGCTGCTGACCGAAAAGCAGGGCCGGGTCACGTTCGACGACGTGGCGGGCATCGACGAGGCCAAGGACGAGCTGGAAGAGATCGTTGAATTCCTGCGCAATCCGCAGAAATTCTCGCGCCTTGGCGGCAAGATCCCCAAGGGTGCGCTGCTTGTGGGCCCTCCGGGCACCGGTAAAACGCTTCTTGCGCGCGCGATCGCGGGCGAGGCGGGCGTGCCGTTCTTCACCATCTCGGGGTCAGACTTCGTTGAAATGTTCGTGGGCGTTGGCGCAAGCCGTGTGCGCGACATGTTCGAGCAGGCCAAGAAAAACGCCCCGTGCATCGTGTTCATCGACGAAATCGATGCCGTGGGCCGGTCGCGTGGCGTCGGCTACGGCGGCGGCAATGACGAACGTGAGCAAACGGTGAACCAGCTTCTGGTCGAGATGGACGGCTTCGAGGCGAACGAAGGCATCATCATCATCGCGGCCACCAACCGGCCCGACGTTCTTGACCCCGCGCTTCTGCGCCCGGGCCGTTTTGACCGTCAGGTGCAGGTGCCCAATCCCGACATCAAAGGCCGCGAGAAA
>CAZPJO010000041.1:0-12372 GCA_964586895.1 uncultured Roseicyclus sp. | reverse complement strand
GACCAAGAAAGAGATGAAAGCGATCCTGACCGACATTCAGACCGGCAAGTTCGTGCGCGATTTCATGGCCGAAAACACCGTCGGCCAGCCGTTCTTCAAGGGCACGCGCCGCATGAATGACGCGCACCAGATCGAAGAAGTCGGTGAAAAGCTTCGCGCCATGATGCCGTGGATTTCCGACGGCAAGATGGTCGACAAAGCAAAGAACTGAGGCCTAAACGACCGAAGTTCGAAAGCGCGCCCCTTTTGGGAGGAGGGGGCGCGCTTTTTTGTGTCGTGATCCGAATTCAGTGCCGAGGCGCGGTCACCGGGTTCGGTCCCGGCCCGTCCTTCGCCAATGACGATTTCGGCGCGTCGGGATCCGCCATTCTGTCCTCCACGCGCTTCTTGCTGAACCACGCCCAGACAAGGACCGAAATCATCGTGGACAGGAACAAGCCCGCAAGAAAATACCAGGTCTCGATTTTTTCTCTCCAATTGCGTCAACCTTGGGAAATAACGCGGCGGTGGGGCTTTGGTTCCATGCGCATTGCAGCACCCGGTTGACCATGCCGCCCCTGCAGGTCACATCAGGGCGATGAAACGCATTCTCCGACGCGCGGCCCTGCCCGATCATGGCGCCTGCCGACTGGCCTTGGCCGGGCGGGGATGAGCGCGTCCCCCTCCGCGCCCGGTGCGTTGAACTGGATCCTCATCGTGGCGCTTGGCTTGATCTGGGGCACGGCCTTCATGGGGGTCTCGACCGCGCTCACCGGCCTGACACCGTGGTGGATCACGGCGGGGCGCGTGGGGTTGGCGGCCCTGATCCTTGTGCCGGTCGGCGCGCTCATGGGCCAGGGAGTCCATAGGATCAAAGGCCGCCGCGCCTTCGCCTTCGTTGCCTTTATTGGTTTGTTTTCAACCGCTTTGCCCTTTGCATTGCTCAGCTGGGGGTTGACGCAGGTGCCCTCTGCCTTTGCGGGGGTCGCCATGGGATCGGTGCCCCTTCTGGTGTTGCCGCTGGTCGCGTTGTTCTCACCGGACGAGGGCATCGGGCCGCGCCGGATCATTGGCGTGATCCTCGGGTTCATTGGATTGATGGTGCTGATGGGGCCCGGCGCGTTTGGCGAGGGTACGTTGGCCGGGCGGCTGGCCTGTGTCGGTGCTGCGGCGTGCTACGCGGTGGGCTCCGTGGTGACGCGGCGCGCGCCCCCTATCCCACCCGTGGCCTTCGCCGCGGCCAGCATGGCGATTGGCGCGGCGGCACTGGTGCCGCTTGCATTCATCATCGAAGGCGCACCAAAGCTCACCCGGCCCGACGCCCTATGGGCACTGCTTTACGTGGCGCTTTTGCCGACCGGGCTGGCCGCGATCATCCGTGTGCGCGTGATCACGACGGCGGGCTCATTGTTCATGTCCCTGACCAGTTACATGGTGCCGCTCTGGGCCGTGATCTTCGGCGTGACCCTCATGGGAGAAGCCCTCCCGGCGCAGCTTTTCTGGGCCCTGGGGTTCATCCTTTTGGGGATCGGCATCAGCCAATCCCGCGCCATCGCTCAGCAGCTGCGACCAAGGACCAGAACGTAATACGGCCCACTGCGCGCAAAGCCGAATTGCGTGGCCTGTGGCGCAAGGATGTTGCGGCGGTGCCCGCGCGAATTCATCCAATCCACAAAGACCTGCTGCACGCTGCCTTGCCCGGCGGCGATGTTTTCCGCCGCAAAACATGCGTTGTAATTCGCCGCCCGCGCACGCGACGAAAGCGTCGACCCGTTGGAGCCCGTGTGGCTGAAGTTGCCGGTGCGCGCCATATCGTCGGCATGCGCCTGCGCCGCGGCCTGCAACTGTGCGGAATGCGCCAGCGGACGCGTCAGCCCGTTTTGCGCCCGAAGCGCCGAAACGCGCGCGCCGACCGACGCGATATCAACGCTCTGCCCGAAGGTCAGGCGCTGCGGACCGTCGCCGGTGTTCCGGCTGGGGACAGAGGGGGTGCAGGCGGCCAAGGCCAGCCCGATGATTGCCATTGCGGCGATTGCCCGGATCTTCATGTGACGTGATCCCTTGTTCTGCTTGATTTTGCCTGATGGCGCATAAGATGCCCGAGCGCGGCATTCACAGCAAGAGCAATGCTTGGACGCAATGTATAGCTTGTGAGTAAAATTGTGGATTGATTTGCGCGATGACGGCAAAGGTTCAATTTTTTGGCCGTTTTTGCCATATTCAAATCAAAATATACGGCAAATGTATAAGCCTGCCTAATCGGCAAGCTCCTGCGCCAACCGACGCTGATCCGCCAGATGCGGCCCCATATCGGTCGTTGCAATTCGCCCGTCCGCCACAACGCGGCGACCCTCGACAAACAGATCGCGCACCTGCCTTGGCCCTGCCAGCAGAAGCGCGGCCATATCCCAACTGCCCGCCGCCGCGACGCCGCGCATGTCCCAGATCGCCAGATCCGCGCGGAACCCCGGCGCGATCTGCCCCAACTCGGCCCCACGGCCCAGAACCTCCGCCCCGCCCCGCGTCGCGATGCGCAGAGCCTCACGCGCCGACATCGCCTGCGGGCCGGATGCGACCCGTTGCAACAATAGCGTCTGGCGCGCCTCGTCAATCAACGAGCCCGCGTCGTTGGAGGCCGAGCCGTCGACCCCCAGCCCCACCTTCACGCCCGCATCCCGCATCGCGCGCACCGGAGCGATACCCGAGGCCAGGCGGCAATTGGAACAGGGGCAATGCGCAACGCCCGTGCCGGATCGTGCGAACAAATCGATCTCGACCCCGTCAAGCTTCACGCAATGGGCGTGCCACACATCATCACCGACCCAGCTCAGATCTTCGGCATATTGCCCCGGACGGCAGCCGAATTTTTCGAGCGAATAGGCGATATCTTCATCGTTTTCCGCCAGATGCGTGTGCAGCATCACCCCCTTGTCCCGCGCCAGAAGCGCCGCGTCGCGCATCAATTCGCGGCTGACCGAAAACGGCGAGCAGGGCGCGACACCAACCCGGCACATCGATCCGGGCGACGGGTCATGGAACGCGTCGATTACCCGGATGCAATCCTCCAGAATCGCGGCTTCGTCCTCGACCAGCGTGTCGGGCGGCAACCCGCCGTCAGACACCCCGATGGACATCGCGCCGCGCGTCGGATGGAACCGCAGGCCGACCTCGGCGGCGGCGTCGATCGTATCGTCGAGACGCGCGCCATTGGGGTAAAGATAAAGGTGATCGGATGACGTCGTGCAGCCCGAAAGCGCCAATTCCGCCAGCCCAACAATCGCCGAGCTGCGCATATGATCGGGCGTGAACCGCGCCCAGATCGGGTAAAGCGTTTGCAGCCATCCAAACAGCGCCGCATCCTGCGCCCCCGGCACCGCGCGGGTCAGCGTCTGGTACAGATGGTGATGCGTGTTCACGAGCCCCGGCGTCACAAGGCAGCCGCTGCACTCAAGGCTTTCCGGCGCGCTCAACCCCGGCCCGATTGCGGAGATCTGACCGTTTTTCAGCAGGATATCAACGTCGTGGCGCTCATCGCCCGCGTCGTTCATCGTCAAGGCGAGCCCGACATTTTTCAGCACAAGCTCAGACATCAATCGCCCCGCGCACCAACGTCATCGCCTCGGCATGAAGCGCGGGAGAGGCGGCCGCGATCACCCGCCCGCCATCATGCACCGGCCCGCCGTCCCAATCCGTGACGATCCCGCCCGCCGCCTTGATCACCGCGATGGGGGGTGCGATGTCATAGGCCTCCAACCCCGCTTCGATCACCAGATCGATCTGCCCCGCCGCCACAAGCGCATAGGCGTAGCAATCGCATCCGTAGCGGACCAGTTTCACCGCATCGCGCACCGCGTCAAACCCGATCCGGTCCTGCGCCGTGCCAACCTCGGGAAAGGTGGTGAACAGCGTCGCCTCCGCCAATCCCGGCGACGGCGCAACGGCCAGCGCGCGCTCCCCCTGCGGGCCTAAAAGGCGCGCGCGGCCAAATCCGCCTTCGAAGCGCTCGCCAATATAGGGTTGGTCGATGATGCCATAGACCGGGCCACCGGGCGTGCAGAGCGCAATCAGAACCCCCCATGTTGGCGTGCCGGACACGAACCCGCGCGTGCCGTCAATCGGATCAAGCACCCAGGTCAGGCCGGTGGTGCCATCCTGGGTGCCGCCCTCTTCGCCGAGGATCGCATCATGGGGGCGCAGATCCGCCAAAACGGCACGCATCGCGGCCTCTGCGGCGCGGTCGGCCACGGTGACGGGATCATAGCGGTCGGCCTCTTTCGACACCGTATCAAGGGCCGTGCCGCGAAAATGCGGCAGGATTGCCGCGCGCGCGGCATCGGCCATCTGATGGGCGCAGGCGACAAGGTCGGCCTGAAGCTCGGGGGTAAGGTCAGTCATCGCGCGGTCCCGGTCCGGTTGCGCCATGGGGTGCACCGGGCCGTGGGTCACGTCAAGCCATCGCGCTCAGGCGGCGGCAGAATCCGACAAAACACGCGCCAGATCGAACAGGCGACGACGCTGGTTTTCGGGTATCGCGTAATAGGACCGCACAAGTTCCAGCGCCTCCTTGTCGGCCAGAAGATCGCCGGGCACACCGTCGACCTCAGCCGTGGCGGCGGCGGCGGCAGCATCGCCTTCGACCCCTTCGAAGAAATAGGCGACCGGCACGGACAGAGCCGCGGAAATGTCCCACAACCGCGAGGCCGAGACGCGGTTCATCCCCGTCTCATACTTCTGAATCTGCTGGAACTTGATGCCGACATGGCCGGCAAGCTGCTGCTGGGTCATGCCCACCATCCAACGACGATGGCGGATCCGCTTGCCAACATGGACGTCAATCGGGTGCTTCATAAGATGCCTCCCCCACTTTGAAACCGGTCGTCCGTCATGTCATCGCGTGTCGTGCGCAACGCCGGGGTCTGAACTCGGCGTTGTCTTGACCCAAGGGTAGTGTGCGGTGTGCGCTATTCAATGCGGGGTTGAGTTTATTTTACATGAACCGTCCATGCGCCGCACTGGCCACCGCGCAGCGGACGCGGTAGGCCAATGAAAACCAAGCCGGTGGAGGGTTCGAACATGCGTGCTTTTGTGGTGTCAGATCATGGCGTTGCCCCTGAGGTCTGCGACATGGCCGAACCTGATCCGGGCCCCGGGCAGGTGAAAATCCGCATCAAGGCCTGTGGGTTGAACTTTGCCGATCTTCTTATGGCAAAAGGCACGTATCAGGACACGCCCGCCCTGCCGTTCACCCTCGGCATGGAAATCGCAGGCACGGTCGAGGCCTTGGGCGACGGCGTCAGCCACCCGCCCGTCGGGGCCCGCGTCGCGGTGTTCGAGGGCGCGGGCGGCCTGGCCGAGGCAGGCACGTTCGAGGCCGCACGTTGCGTCGTGATCCCCGACGAGATGCCCTTTGACCATGCGGCGGGCTTCATCGTCGCCTACGGGACCTCGCATCTGGCGCTGACGGACCGGGCGCATCTGAAGGCCGGCGAACGCCTGCTGGTGCTTGGCGCGGCGGGCGGTGTCGGCCTGACGGCGGTGGAACTGGGCGCGGCCATGGGGGCCGAGGTGATCGCGGTGGCGCGCGGGGCCGAAAAGCTGGCCGTGGCCAAAGCGGCGGGGGCGACCCATGTGCTTGACAGCGAAACGGCGGATATCCGCGCCGAGGTGAAGGCGCTTGGCGGGGCCGATGTGGTCTATGACGCGGTGGGCGGCGACGGGTTCAAGGCCGCGATGCGCGCCACGAACCCGGGCGGGCGGCTGATCGTGATCGGCTTTGCCAGCGGCGATATCCCGCAAATCCCGGCCAATCACCTGCTGGTCAAGAATATCGACGCCATCGGGTTTTACTGGGGCGGTTATTTGAAATGGGCGCCGGAGCGTCTGGCCAAAAGTCTGGGGCAGTTGATGGACATGTACCGCGACGGCGCGCTCAAGCCGCATATCGGCGCAACCCGTCCGCTGGACCAGGCGGGCGAGGCCATGGACCTGCTGCGGCAGCGCAAGGTGTCCGGCAAGGTGGTGGTAACGATCTAGGGGCAAGCCCCCTCTACATCGCGCGGTAAGCCTGCCGGATGAACTCGACCAGCGCGTCGAGCGGCTCGGACCGTTTGAATTCGCTGCGATACATGTTGATCTGAATGCGCGGCAGGGTCGGCAGCGCGCCACCATGCTCAACCACCTGCGCATATTCGGTCTGCGTGCCGTCGATCAACGCGTGCACCGCCAGATCCGCACTGACCGTGGCCTCCACCGTGCGGATCGAATCCGCCTCTACCGCGATCTCCCAAGGGATCGACGCCGCATCGAGGGCCGCCAGAGCCGGGGCGCGAAAGATGCAATTATCCTCCCACGCAAGCCGCAGGGGCCGCTGCCGCCACATCTGCCCGCCATTCGCCCCGACCCAGACCATGGGCCGCTCCAACAACGTCTCGCCGCCGCGATCGAGATCCTCCTCCGTGGTCAGGATCACGTCCACGTCGCCCCGCGCAAACGCCGCCTTGAGGTTGATCGTGCCCATCGACAACAATTGCACCCGCATCCGGGGGAAGGCTGTGTTGAACCGCTGAAGCACCTCGGGGATCGCCGGATACACCACGTCATGGGGCACCCCAAGCGATATCGTGCCCTCGTATTCCTTGGCCGTCAGGCGGCCCAAGACCTCGTCGTTGAGTTCCAGCATCCGCCGCGCATAACTCAGCATCTGCTCGCCTGCACCCGTCAGGTTCAGCTTGCGTTCCGCGCGGTTGAACAGCGCCACATCAAGCGCCTCTTCCAACCGCTTGAGCTGCATCGAGACCGCCGATTGCGTGAGGTTCAAAAACCCCGACGCCTTGGTGACCCCGCCCGCATCCACGACGGCCACGAACGCACGCAAGGCGGTCAAATCAAGGTTCCGGGGCATTCATCAATCCTTGTGATGTAAGTCTTCAAAATCATTCACTATCAAAATACATTGCCGCCGTCTATATATCACGCATTGGAATGAATAACGCCTATTTCGTCACGAACCTGAAAGGAAGCACAATGGCTGATCTCTCCCTGTCCCGCCCCCAAACCCACAGTGGCACGCAGGCCGCGCCGAAGGTCCGCCTGTCCGTCTTCCCGCGCCTTTTGGCCGTGTGGCGACAGCGTCGGCACCTCGACCGGCTCGATGCGCATATGCGCCGTGATCTCGGCCTGACCGATGCGCAGGTGCATCGCGAAGTGGATCGCGCGGTCTGGGACGCACCGGCGATTTGGCGGCACTGACCCCAATTAATAGCTAAAAACTATCGACCCTCATGGTTACCATAGGGGTCGATCGCTTGAAAAACGCCGCCACCTCACCGATATTCACCCCTGAAAGGCTTTATCGAAAGGCCTTGCCTTTTTTTGGAGGACCAAATGGCTGAATATCAGACGATGCGCGCCCAAGGCATCGCGACCTCCGCTGCGGAGATCGACGCAGGCCTGCGCGCCCACATGAACAAAGTTTACGGGACCATGTCGATTGGTCTGCTGGTGACATTCGCGGTTGCATGGGCCTTCGGCTCGAACCCGGCGCTGTTGCAGGTACTGCGTGATCCGATCACGTTGCAACCTTCCATCCTTGGCTGGATCGTGATGTTCGCCCCGCTCGGCATGATCTTCGCGTTCGGCGCGGTGATTACCAAAGCGTCTGCGGCTGCGGCACAGCTGTTCTTCTACGTCTTTGCCGCCGTAATGGGCGCGTCGATTTCCTACATCTTCGTGATGTTCACCGGCGCATCCATCGTCCAAAGCTTTCTCGCGACATCCATCGCCTTCGCCTCGCTGAGCCTGTTTGGATATGCGACGAAGAAGGACATCTCCGGCTGGGGCGCGTTCCTGTTCATGGGCCTGATCGGTGGTATCGTCCTGATGATCATCAGCCTGGTGATGAGCGCATTTTTCGGCATCGTCATCCCCGGCTTCGACATCGCGATCTCGCTGATGCTGCTGTTGGTGTTCGCGGGTCTCACCGCTTACCACACGCAGGCGATCAAGCAGGAATACATCGATCACGCCTCCTATGGTGACACCGAATGGATGCAGAAATCCGCGATCATGGGCGCGCTGAACCTCTATATGTCGTTCATCAACATGTTCATGATCATCCTCAGCTTCCTCGGCAACCGCGAGTAAGTCTGGGCGATCAGTGTTTCAAAAGGGCCGGGGTCACTCCCGGCCCTTTTTCGTTGCGCTCCTCTGTGCATTTCGGCAGGGTCCCGCCACGGGGCAGCGGCGCCCCGTCAGGCCCCCGACCGACCGGATTTCCAAGGGCCCAAGGCACGCGACTGCGTAGCTTTGGAAGATCCGGAGGAAAGACCACAAATGCCCGAGACATTCCCAGACATCACTCCGATTGAGGCGCTGAACCGCATGGCCGGTGACGCCGCGCCCACCCTTCTCGACCTGCGCTTGCCCGAGGATCAGGATTGCACCCGCCTGCCCGGCGCGGTGGCGGTGCGCTTCGACGATCTGGACCGGCAACTGGCGCTTTGCCCCTTCGGCGCGATGGTGATTTGCCACAAGGGCCTGAAGATCAGCGCGGGCGCCACGGCCCGCTTGCGACGGCGCGGCGTGGATGCGCGACGTCTGACCGGGGGCCATGTTGGATGGGTAGCCGCGGGCTTGCCTGTCACGGACACCGCTCCTCCTGACCGGCTTGCCATAGCGCTGGAGGCCAGTGCAACCGAAGCCTTGGCTGCCTGGGCCGCCGTCCGGTTCAATGCGCCGCGCGCCGACCTACTGGAGGTCTCACTGGCCGACCTGGAGGCCGTGCGCGCCCGGTTCAACGCCGCTGTGCCCGGGCCCCTGCCCGATTTGCCGGGCATGAGCGACATGACCGACGCCCTGGAACTCGCCACATTGGCGCTGCACGCGGCGGCCCCGTCGGCCCTCTTCCCGATGTTCGACCTCGCCTACAAAGGTGCGTTGAGCCAGGCCACCATGCCGGAGACCCGCTCGTGACCATACGCACACCCACCATGACCGAAATGTTTCGCGTGTTCGGGCGGATCGGCCTGCTGTCCTTCGGCGGCCCGGCGGCCCAGATCGCACTGATGCACAAGGAACTGGTCGAAGACCGCAGTTGGATGTCGGAACGCCAATATCTCAACGCGCTCAGCTTCTGCATGTTACTGCCCGGCCCCGAGGCGATGCAACTCGCAACCTACGCTGGTTGGCGGATACGCGGCACGCCGGGCGGATTGCTGGCCGGGTTGCTCTTCGTGCTGCCCGGCGCGGCCCTGATCCTTGCGCTGGCGACGGCCTACGCGGCCTACGGCGCTGTGCCCTGGGTGTCGGCGGCCTTTCTCGGCATCAAGGCCACCGTCATCGTGATCGTGCTTCAAGCGCTGCTGAAGGTCTCGGGCAAGGCGCTCAAGAACCCCACCGCCTACGCGTTGGCCGCCGCCGCCTTCATCGCAATTTTCGGCTTCGCCCTTCCCTTCCCGTTCATCATCCTCGCCGCCGCATTCGTGGGTGCGCTCGCCATGCGTGGCGAGGCCACAGAGGCCCCCGCCATCGCCGTCTCCCCCGCACGCACGCTTGGCACAATCGCGCTCTGGGCCATGCTCTGGCTCACCCCCCTCCTCGGCCTGTGGCTCTTCGCCCCAACCCTCCTTTCCGACCTCGCCATCTTCTTCTCTACGCTCGCCGTGGTCACCTTCGGCGGCGCCTACGCGGTGCTGGCCTACATGGTGCAGGAGGTCGTGCAGGGCTTCGGCTGGCTCACCACGGATCAGATGATGGATGCGCTCGGCCTGGCCGAAACCACTCCCGGCCCGCTGATCCTCGTCACCCAATTCGTGGGCTTCCTCGCGGGCGCGCAGGCGGGCGGATGGGGCATGGGGCTCGCCGCCGCCCTCGTCACGCTCTGGGTCACCTTCGTCCCCTGTTTCCTGTGGATCTTCGCGGGCGCGCCTTACGTCGAATGGATCGCCACGCGTCCCCGCCTGACCGGTGCGCTCAACGGCATTACGGCGGCGGTCGTGGGGGTGATCGCCAACCTCTCGGTCTGGTTCGCGCTCAACGTCTGGTTCGCCGACGACACCTTCGCGCTGGCCGCCCTCGACCCCGTGGCGCTGGCCCTGTCGGCCCTCGCAGCGGCGCTCCTGCTGTGGCGCCGATGGGACCTTTTGGCGGTCCTTCCGCTCATGGCCGTGGCCGGGATCGCCGCATCGATGATTTGAGGTGTTGACTCGGACACCAGCCCCGGTAAAAGGCGCGTCTCTACCAGAACACGCGCGAGCGCGGCAATTCCCGATCACCGGGGCCGCCCGCCCCGACCTTGCAGGAGCCCGACCATGGCGAAGCCAACCACGATCAAGATCCGCCTCAACTCGTCCGCGGGCACGGGCCACTTCTACGTGACCAAGAAAAACGCACGCACGATGACCGAGAAAATGGTCGTACGAAAGTACGATCCCGTGGCGCGCAAGCATGTCGAATACAAGGAAGGCAAGATCAAGTAAGATCGCCCTTCCAAAGACCCGACAAAAGGCCGCGCCGAGCAATCGACGCGGCCTTTTTCTTTGTCCTGCACGTATCCCGCCGCGCAGGTCGGCCCAACACACAGGAGGACAGGGCCATGGTTGAAGACATCGTCATAAGAGCCACCAGCGCGCGCGATCTGCCCGCCATCGACGCGCTGCTCGGCGCGTCCTACCCTGTGCTGCTCAAGCCCGATTACAACTCCTCGACGCTCGTCACCTGCCTGCCGCTGATCACCCGCGCGCGCCCCGACCTTCTGCGCTGTGGCTCCTATTACATGGCCGAGGCCGACAATGGCCGCGCCCTGGCCGCCGGCGGCTGGACGCATGGCGCACCGCAAGGCGGCGTGGGTCCGCGCGATGTCGGCCACATCCGCCATGTCGTCACCCATCCCGACGCCACGCGCCGCGGCCTCGCACGCGCCATCCTGCACCGCAGCTTCGCAGCCGCCAAAGCCTCCGGCGTGCGCTGGATGATGTGCCAATCCACCCGCACGGCCGAGCCATTCTACACTGCCATGGGCTTCCAACGGCGCGGCGAAATCGACATTCTGCTGCGCCCCGGCATCAGCTTTCCGGCGGTCGAAATGATCCGCGCGCTCTGACGCGCCCGGATCCCGGCGGCCCGCGCAGCCCTCTCCCCCCCCCCGGCCCCCCCCCCTTGAACATGGCGGGAAAACCACGCGGGGTTTGGGGGGGGGCCCCCATGTCCTTTGCGCGGTGGCGGCAATACCTCCTACAAATCCACACTCTCCATCACATCCGGGTCCAACACCCGCACCCCCGGCAACGCCGCGCGCAACGGCTCCGCGGATTGCTCCAGCAAGGGAAACGTCTTGTAATGCACCGGGATCACGGTCTTGAACCGGAACAGCTTCGACGCCGCATAAGCCGCCCGCTTCATATCCATCGTGAAATGCCCGCCCGCACACAGGATGCCGATCTCGGGCGCGTGCAGATCCTGCAACACACCCATATCCGCCATCACATCCGTGTCGCCCGAGACATAGACCACGCGTCCCTCGCCCTCGATCATGTAGCCCGCCTCGGCCCCCGCATAGACCGGGCCATTCGCCCCGCCCATGGACGAAGAATGCACCGCGTTGACCATCGTCACGGCCACCTCGCCGATCCGCACCGTGCCGCCCTTGTTGAAGCCCACCACCTCGATCCCGTGCGCCTCGCCCCACCACGACATCAGGTCGTAGATCCCGTAGACCGGCACGTTCAACTCGGATGCCAGTTCCACGACGCCGCCGGTGTGATCGCCGTGTCCATGGGTGACAAGGATCGCGCTTGCCCCTTCCAACGCCTCCGCGCGCCGGTCGGCCGGAAACACCGGATTGCCCTCCAGCCACGGATCGATCAGCAACACCTCGCCCCCGATCTCCAACCGCACGCCCGCATGGCCCAACCACGTATATCGCATCGCTCACCCTCCGTTTTCCATCACCCCAAGCCTAACGCGGCCCAACAGCCGTGCAACCACGCTTGAAGCCCCTGCCGCGCCCCGCTAAACCCGGCCCGCGATCTGACAAAGGAAAGCGCACCCCATGTCCATAGACACAGCCACCGCCGCGAAGGTCGCGAAACTGGCCCGGATCAAGGTCGACGAGGCCGATCTTCCGGCCCTCGAACAGGAATTAAATGTCATCCTCGGCTTAATAGAACAACTCGAAGAGGTAGATGTCGACGCCCTGCGCAAGGGCGACGTGACCTCGGT
The DNA here is from genome assembly GCA_964586895.1 of uncultured Roseicyclus sp. Classification (GTDB taxonomy): domain Bacteria; phylum Pseudomonadota; class Alphaproteobacteria; order Rhodobacterales; family Rhodobacteraceae; genus Gymnodinialimonas. The sequence goes on along the minus strand of CAZPJO010000041.1, from coordinate 177 downwards.
TGAACTCACCCAAAGCTGCCTTGCGGCGATCGACGCCGCCGATGCGCTTGGCGCGTTTGTCCACAAGACCCCCGATCTGGCGATGGAACGCGCGCAGGCCGCCGATGCCCGGATCAAGGCCGGCGATGCACCCGACATGTGCGGCATCCCCGTGGGCATCAAGGATCTGTTCTGCAC
>CAZPJO010000040.1:0-12450 GCA_964586895.1 uncultured Roseicyclus sp. | reverse complement strand
GGCCCGAAGGGTTCTGCCGCCGCGACATCGGCTGGCGCGCGTTGTGAGGGAAACCGCCCGCTAACCCCCTAGCTCAGCCATTTCGCATAATCCGACACCAGCAGATGCGTCGGATCAACATCTTCCTCGATCTCCGCAAAGCGGCCCAACGGCTCGCGATACCAATTGTCGGTCTCATCGTCGTTGACGGTCGAGACCTCGCCGATCAACACATCGCCGCCCTCGCCCCAGAACGCATGCCAATCGCCCGGCATCAGCGTCACCGACTCGCCCGGCGCAAACAAAAGCACCTCGCCGGGGGCAAAAGACCGCTCGATCCCGTCGCACATCACGACCCCGCCCGCATTCGGATCGCATGAGCCATCCTCGGCCGCGCCGAACATCTCGACGGCAAGCGTGGCCCCTCCGCGATTGATGATATCTTCCGCCTTGAGGTAATGGCGATGCATCGGGCTCATCTGATCTTTCTTTGAAATCAGCAGCTTCTCCGCATAACACATGCCGCCACCGCCCTGCAGATCGCTCAACCGCCCATTGCGCAGCGTGAACAGGAACAGGCCAAGGTTCGCAAAATCGCCCGCGCCGAAATCGGTGATGTCCCATCCCATCCGCTGATCGATGACTGCGCGCGCGGCGTCTTTGCGGTCCGCGAATTCGCCGGGCGTCCAATAGGCAAAGGGCGGCAAGGCGAACCCGAAAGAGCGCATGAAGGCATCCGCCTCGGCCATGATGTCGTTGATCTCGGAACGTTTCATTGCGTCTCTCCCGTCGCGTGCTTGCCCCGTTTTCTACCCGGATCCACGGTTTCACAAGGCCCCATCGCCGCGAAAACGCCCGCATTCCCGCTCGCGGAGCGCGGCGCGTCCGGTTAGGCTGACCGCACCGCTTGCCCCACCGCTTCCAAAGAGACATCTGCCATGGACGACACCCTCCTTCAGGCCACCATCTACCTCGGCGCGATGCTGATCGCCGTGCCGCTCTCGGTGCGCTTCGGGTTGGGCTCGGTCCTGGGCTACCTGCTGGCCGGGATCGCCATTGGCCCGGTTCTTGGCCTCGTCGGCGGGTCCGAAACCGAACACCTGCAACATTACGCGGAATTCGGCGTTGTACTGATGCTGTTCCTCATCGGGCTGGAGCTTGACCCCCGCGCCCTTTGGGACATGCGCAAACGCCTTGTCGGCCTCGGCGGCAGCCAGATCGCGCTGTCCATCGTGGCGCTTGCGGGCGGCGCCATGCTTCTGGGGATGGAGGCGCCCCTGGCGTTGGCCGTCGGGATCGCCCTGGCGCTGTCATCCACCGCGATCGTGTTGACCACGCTCAACGAGAAACAGCTGATGCGCACACCCGGCGGGCGCGGCGCGTTCTCGGTGCTTCTGACGCAGGATATCGCCGTGATCCCGGCGCTGGCGGTGTTGCCGCTGCTGGCGACCTCTTCGATGCTGCGGCTTAATGAAGACGGCTCCATTTCGCGCGGGCTAGAGGCGGACGGTCACGAGTCCCTGTCGCTGGTCGAGGGCCTGCCTGCCTGGGGCGTGACGCTTCTGACACTGGCCATTGTGGCGGGCATCATCCTGGCCGGGCGCTACCTTCTTCCGCTTGTCTTCCGCGCGCTGCACGCCACCCGCCTGCGCGAGATGTTCACCGTCGCGGCCCTTGTGATCGTGGTGGGCATCGCGGTTCTGATGCTCATGGTGGGCCTGTCACCCGCGCTTGGCGCGTTTCTTGCGGGCGTCGTTCTGGCCAATTCCGAATTCCGCCATGAACTCGAAGCCGATATCGCACCGTTCAAGGGCCTGCTTCTCGGCCTGTTCTTCATCACCGAGGGCGCGGGCATCAATTTCGCCACGTTCTTCGCCATGCCCTTCGTGATCCTCGGCCTCACCCTCGCCGTGATGGTGCTCAAGGGCCTGATCCTCTACGTCATCGCAAGGGTCAGCCGCCTGCAAGGCCGCGACCGCTGGCTCTTTACCCTCGGCCTGGCCCAGGCGGGCGAATTCGGCTTCGTCCTTGTGGCGTTCGGGGTGCAGCAGGCCGTTTTCCCGGACCTTGTCGCGGAAATCCTGCTTCTGATCGTGGCGTTGTCGATGTTGTTCACCCCGCTCAGCTTCATCCTATATGAACGGATCAGCGCGCGCATGGGCGACGGTGGCGACGACGTCCCCGGACATGATGAAATCGACGATGAAGCCCCGATCATCATCGCAGGCATCGGACGCTTCGGACAGGTCGTGAACCGCATGGTCTGCGCCGCCGGGTTCAAGACCGTCGTGCTGGACGCCAATCTCGAAACCATTCGCCTGATGCGGCGCCTCGGGCTCAAGGGGTTCTTCGGGGATCCGACCCGGCCCGAATTGCTCAAGGCGGCCGGGATCGACACGGCCAAAATCCTGGTGGTGGCCGTCGACAACAAGGCCTCCGCCGTGGCGCTTGTGCGGTATGCGAAACGGCACAATCCCGAGATCTCCGTCGTCGCGCGGGCCCATGACCGGTTCCATGTCTACGAGCTTTACGAGGCTGGGGCCGACCATATCATCCGCGAGCTGTTCGACAGCGCGCTGCGCGCCGGGCGCTACGTCCTCGAAGACATGGGCCTGAGCGATTATGAGGCTCATGAAACCGAGATCGCCTTCTATCGCCACGACCGCCACCATCTGCGCGAATTGGCCGACGTCTGGAAACCGGGCATCCCGGTGGCCGAAAACCCCGACTACATGCGCCGCGCGCGCGAAATGACCGACAATCTCGAAAGTTCCATGGCCGAAGTGCTCAGTGAAATGGGCGGCGAGACGCCCGACATGACCGCCCGCGCCCGTGGCGATGTCAGCGCCCTCTCGGGGGTGTCGCGCGCCCGCCGCCCCGGTGGATCAGACCGCTAAAGCCCCCCGGGGAACGGCCGGATATCGCGCCACGCGCCCGCCGGATCATCCGTCCGACACACCCGCCTCGGCAAAGCTCGCCATGCCCGAATGACACGCCAGCGCCCCCTTCAAGACCTGGATCGCCAACGCCGCGCCCGAGCCTTCGCCCAACCGCAGATCAAGCGCCAGAAGCGGCACCTTGCCCAGGTGTTCCAACATGCGGATATGCGCCTGCTCGGCCGATGCATGGCCCGCAATCGCATGATCAAGCGCCCCCTGCGCCGTACGCTCCAACACCGCCGCCGCCGCGGTGCAGATGAACCCATCAAGGATCACCGGAATGCCCTCGACCCGCGCGCGGGCCATCGCGCCCGCCATCGCCGCAATCTCTCGCCCACCAAGGCAACGCAGCGCCTCAAGCGGGTCGTTTGCCGCGCCGGGGTTCGCGGCCAGCCCCTCGGCCACGACCTGCGCCTTGAGTGCGACACCTGCTGCATCCACACCGGTGCCGCGCCCGGTCCAATCGGCGGCCTCCCCGCCGTAAAGCGCATGGGCGATTGCGGCGGCAGAGGTCGTGTTGCCGATCCCCATCTCGCCGACCACCAAAAGGTCCGCGCCCGCATCGACCGCGCGCCACCCGGTGTTGAACGCGGCCAGACACGCGGCCTCGTCCATTGCGGGGCCCTGCGTGAAATCGTCGGTCGGCACCTCCAGATCCAGCGCATGCACGGACATCTTGGCCCCGGCCAGATCACTCAACTGGTTGATGGCGGCCCCGCCCGCTTCGAAATTGGCGACCATCTGCACCGTCACCTCGGGCGGGAAGGCCGAGACACCGCGCACCGCCACCCCATGATTGCCCGCAAAGACAAGCACCTGCGGCGCTTCGATCCGGGGCCGCGCATCCCCGCGCCAGGCCGCGTACCAGACCGCGATTTCCTCCAGCCGCCCCAACGCCCCCGGCGGCTTGGTTAGAACGGAATTGCGCGCCTCCGCCGCCTCGCGCGCGGCGGCGTCAGGGGATGTGGCGGCCATAAGGCGGGCGCGGATATCGGACAGGGTCTGCGGTGCATTCATCAATCGGATCCCTTGCGTTGTGGGGGCGTTTTCGTGTCTAGCGGTCGCCAATTCGCCCATTGGCGGCAAAAAGGTCTCCGCAATGTCTGATCCCGACGCCTTCGCTCCGCAACCCCGCGATGTGATCCGCGCCTTCCACCTTTTGTCGCGCCTGCCGCTGCCGGGCGGCGACGGTAGCCGCGCGGCCGCTTCGGCCTGGGCATGGCCGTTGGTCGGCGCGGTCATTGCGGCCTGTCAGGTGGGGCTTGGCTTGGCCGCAATGGCGCTTGGGGTGCCGGTCTGGGCCGCCGCCGGGCTGGCCCTTGCGCTTGGCGTGGTTTTGACCGGGGGCCTGCATGAAGACGGGCTGGCCGATTGTGCTGACGGGTTCTGGGGCGGGCACGACCGGGTCCGCAGACTTGAAATCCTGAAAGACAGCCGGGTGGGCAGCTACGGCGTTTTGGCGATGATCTTCGCAATCGGCCTGCGGTGGAGCTTGCTTGTCGCCCTTCTGCCGGTCGCCCCCCTGGCTGTGATCACGGCGGCGATGCTAAGCCGCGCCGCCATGGCGGTGCTTATGGCGCGCCTGCCGTTTGCCCGCGCGGATGGGCTGGCCAACCATGTCGGCAAACCGCCGATGGTGGCGGCGGGATTGGCGGGTGCAATCGCCTGTGTCGGAGGGGGGATCTGCGCCGGCCTCTGGCCCATTGCGCTAGCCGTCATACTCGTCGCGGGTGCAACGGTTTTGGTGGGTGCGCTTGCCCGCGCAAAGATCGGCGGGCAAACGGGGGATGTGTTGGGGGCGTCTCAGGTCATCGGCGACATCATCGCGCTTGTGACCTTCGCCGCACTGCTTGCCTGACAGCGTCGCGTGCTGCAGCAGGCGCCTCAGCAGGCTCCGACGAAATAGGTGCCGTCACCGTTTGAATAGGCACATTGACCGGTCTGCGTGTTGCGCGCGACCTGCGTGCCCACGGCGGCACCGCCAACAGTGGCCAGCACGGTCCAGGCCGGGTTGGCATCAAACGCATCGGCAAGCAGAAGGCCCGCGCCGGCGCCGCCCAGAAGGCCGAGGTTGGCCCGGTCCTGGTTCGACAGAGGCTGGCAGGCACTGACGGCAACAGCTGCGATCAGCAGCGCGGGTGCAACAAACTTTTTCATTGGGTCTTCCTTTCAGTGACGGGCGAAATTCGCCCTTGCGATAATATGATCCACGTTTCCCTGAATGCCCTAATAGCACAGAAAAAAACCTGCCGCGAGGCCGCGACAGGTCTGGATCTTATGCCCTTTACTCAGGGTTGCGCGAACTTGCCCGCGCCGGGGCCAAGTGTCGGCGTTATGCCGCCACCCGCTTGGACAGGACCTCGACCACATGGGTTGCGGCCCCCGCCTCGTCGAGGCCTTTGACCGCCGCCAATTCACGCGTCAGACGCTCCAACGCGGCTTCGTAAAGCTGACGCTCGGAATAGCTCTGCTCGCGTTGATCATCAGCCCGATGCAGGTCGCGCACGACCTCTGCAATCGAGATCAGATCACCGGAGTTGATCTTTTGCTCGTATTCCTGCGCCCGGCGCGACCACATCGCGCGCTTCACTCGGGCCTTGCCCTTGAGCGTATCAAGCGCCTTGGACACCACCGTCGGATCGCTCAGCGGGCGCATGCCCACCTGCGTCGCCTTGGCGGTCGGCACACGCAGGGTCATCTTGTCCTTCTCGAACGAGATGACGAACAATTCCAGCTCAAGGCCCGCAACCTCCTGCTCCTCGATGGAGACGATCTTTCCCACGCCATGGGCGGGGTAGACGACATAATCATTGGGGCTGAACAGCTGCGACTTGCGGGCTTTACTCATGCGTTTCGTTTCCTTTTTGTGGCGCCCGGCCAGCGGTCGAACCGGTGGACACGCGCGAAGCTGCAGGCGTCAAAAACGCACGCGGGATGCGCGAGCATTCCGTTTGCGTTGGTGCAGAACTGCAGTGTTTACGGGCCGATCACGCGGCCCCTCAGTGGTACAGACGTTGCGTTACGTCGTCGTACCATAACACGAATCACCCCTGATTCCTAGGTTTCCGCCCCGCGGCGTTAACGAAGTCCTTCAAATGAGGTGGAATTTCCGGATTAACCCTTCGGCCGTCGCGGCAGCACAGCACCTGCAAACACCCGAATGGATTGGGCGGCCAGGCTCAGCCGCCCTCACCCGCCGCTTCCGAGAACATCTCCATCTTGCCCTCTTTGCCATCCATCTCTTCGGCAGTCGGCAGCGGGTCTTTCTTCGTGATGATAACCGGCCAAAGCTCGGAATACTTGCGGTTGAACTCCACCCATTTCTCCATGTCCGGCTCGGTGTCCGGGCGGATCGCATCGGCGGGGCATTCCGGCTCGCAGACGCCGCAATCGATGCATTCGTCGGGGTGGATCACCAACATGTTCTCACCCTCGTAGAAACAATCCACCGGGCAAACTTCCACGCAATCGGTGTATTTGCAGGCGATGCAGGCGTCGTTGACGATGTAGGTCATGGGCTGTGCGGTCCAAGTCGGTCTGTTCGAACTGCCTGCTACGGCAGGCGGGGGAGGGATGCAAGGCGACCAAATGGCCGCTCACAGGGTCGTCAATGCGGTGTAAGATAAAGTTTACACTTTGCCAATAACCTCTTCATTCCCCATCGCGAAAGGCTTGCAAATCGCGCCGGTCCTTCTTGGTCGGGCGCGGGCCCACGCGCGGGGCCAAAGGTTCGGCTTCGGGGGTCAGATCCTCGTAAAGCGCCTGCGCCTCGGCGGCCGGTCCGCGCCGTTTGGCCAGCGCGGCAATCCGCACCACGCGGATCTGGCGACCCTGCGGAAAGGTCAACACATGGCCCACGCCGACCTGGGTCGAAGATTTCGAGACCTTGTCGCCATCCACCCGTACTGCGCCATCGCTGACGACACGCGCCGCCAGTGAGCGGGTCTTGAAGAACCGTGCCTGCCACAACCAGCGGTCAAGCCGGTCTTTCTCGCCCGCCTCGCTCAGGATTTATCCTTGAGCGCGGCCAGAACCGCGAAGGGATTGTCCGGATCGACCTTGCCGCTTTTCTCGGGGCGCGAAGTATAGGTTTTCGGCTTGTCATCGCGCGGTGGGCGCTTGCCCTTCGGCTTGCCCCCGCCCTTGCGCTGACCGCCATCACCCCGTTTGCCGCCGTCACCGCGCTTGCCACCGGGCGCGCTGTCGGCGCGACCACCCTGCCCGCCCTCTGCACGACCACCCTGCACGCCATCGGCGCGGCGCGGACGCTGCGCACCCCGGCCACGCGGGGCCCATGTGAAGGTGTAAAACACCTCCATCTCGGGCGCAGCTTCCGCCTCACCCACTGCAGTCTCTGCAACGGAATCCGCATCACCCGACAGGTCCGCAGGCGCTTCAACCGCCTCGGCCGGAACCGCCTCAAGCAGCGTCTCATCGGCCCCTTCGGGCGCCGTGCTGGCCGCCGGTTCCGCATCCGCTTCAGCTTCCGGTTCCGCATCCGACACGACCGCAGCCTCAGCCTCAGCCTCGGCACCCGCGTCCGGCGTAGGCGCCGCCTTCACCTTCACCCGCTCGCCCTTTTCGGCCTTGTAGCCCAACCCACCCATCAGATCGGCGAATTGCTCAAGCGTCAGGCCCGAGATCGACAACATATCCGGGTTCGCCTCGAACCCATTCCGGCTGTCCTCGCCGCGCAGCAGATCGGCCAACCGCTCCAGCATGTCGATCCGGATCGACCGGACACCGGACACCCGGTAGCCCGCCATCGTCGCGTGCCCCGCAGGTGCGCCCTCAACCGTCGGGATCGTTACCAGTCCCGGCGGCGGGCTGTCGGGGAACATATCCAACCCCTGCCACAGCCCCCACATCACCAGACGCAGGCGTGTGGGCGCCGGTTTCAACAGAAGCGGCAGGAAGATCGTGTATTGCCCGAACCGCACGCCATGCTTGCGCAACAACGCGCGCGAATCCTGATCGAGCGCCTTGATATCATCGGCAATCTCGCCCCGCGGCACGATCCCGAAGTTTTCCAGAAGCTGGAACGCCACACCCTTGGCCAGGCCCGAGATCGCCTCGTCCCGGCTCATCGCCAGGAGCGGCTCGAATTGTGCGGCCACACGGCGGTCGATGAAATGCTGCAAGCGGCGCTGCACCTTCTGCACCACATCCGCGCCTGCGGCGTCCTCGTCCACAAAGGCCTCGGCCACCGGCTTCATCGGGTCGTCGCCCTTGATCAGCTTGCCAACCGCCTGGTCGCCCCACATCAGGCCACCCTGTTCGGTCACATCGAATTCGGTGTCGGGGGCGTTGTACATCCGGTCCGCACGCAGATGGAATTCCGGACGCAAGGCCGCCATCGCCGCCTGCTGAAGCGTCTTCGCCTCATCGGGGCTGGCGGTTTCATCCATGCGAAAGCGGAAGCCTTCGATGCGACCAAGCACCTGGCCCTCAACCGTCACTTCGCCAACGTCGTTCACTTCGGCCACAAGGCTCTCCCTCTGTTTCAACCGGCGAAGCAGCATGCTGGTCCGCCGATCGACAAATCTTTGCGTCAACGCCGTATGCAACGCGTCTGACAGTCGGTCTTCTACGGCACGGGTTGCGCCACGCCAATGGCTTTCATCATCGACCCAACCGCTGCGCTGCGCGACATATGTCCACGTCCGGATATAAGCCAGACGTTTCGAAAGCGTGTCGATGTCGCCCTCGGTGCGGTCAATGCGCTTGACCTGACGGGCCAGCCAATCGTCGGGCACGCGGCGTGTCTCGTGCAGGAATTCAAAGATCCGGCCCAGAAGCTCGGCGTGCTCGGCATGCGAAATCCCCCGGAAATCCGGGATGTTGCACACGTCCCACAAAAGCTTCACCGCCCGCGCATCGCCAAGCCGTTCGGCAATCTCGGGCCGCGCCACGAGCGCCTTGAGCGCCTGCAAATCGTCGGCCTCCCGCGCACGGGTCAGCCATTCGTCGTCGGTGCGCTCCTCCAGAGAGCCGATCAGCCGTTCGGCGGTGCCGAACTCAAGCGCGGAATTTCGCCACATCAACTTGCGCACCGGGGCAAAGCGATGCTCCACGATGGCCTCGGCCACCTGATCGTTCAGCGGCGGCGCCTCGCCCGTCACCCCAAAGCTGCCGTCCGATGTGTGCCGCCCCGCCCGCCCCGCGATCTGCGCCAATTCGTTGGGCCACAGGTCCCGCATCTTGCGCCCATCGAATTTGCGCAGCCCGGAAAACGCCACATGCTTGATATCGAGGTTGAGGCCCATTCCGATGGCATCGGTCGCCACCAGAACGTCCACATCTCCGTTCTGGTAAAGCTCCACCTGCGCGTTGCGCGTGCGGGGGCTGAGCGCGCCCATGACGACCGCCGCCCCGCCCTTCTGCCGCCTGAGCAATTCGGCCATGGCATACAGGTTCTCAACCGAAAATCCCACGATGGCCGAACGTGGCGGCATGCGACTGACCTTTTTCGAACCTGCATACACAAGCTGTGAAAAACGCTCGCGCCGGATGAACTCCACCCCTGGCACCAGATCTGCAATCGCCGGGCGCATCGTTTCGGCCCCAAGAAACAGCGTCTCATGCAGACCGCGCGCATGCAGCAGACGGTCGGTAAACACATGCCCCCGCTCGGGGTCGGCACAAAGCTGTATCTCGTCGACGGCCAGAAAATCCGCGCCGGTGCCCGTCGGCATCGCCTCTACCGTGCACACCCAATATTGCGCGCGCGGCGGAACGATGCGTTCCTCACCTGTGACCAGCGCCACAACCGACGGCCCCCGGATGGCGACGATCTTGTCAAAAACCTCGCGCGCCAAAAGCCGCAGCGGCAAGCCGATTACACCCGTCCGATGCCCCAGCATCCGCTCGATCGCGTAATGGGTCTTGCCCGTGTTGGTGGGCCCCAGAACGGCCGCAATACGTTTCATCCCCAAGGCGTCCCACATAGGCTGGTGGCGTTCAACCCAAGCTCGGCGCCCGCGTTATCTTTGTTCCGGAAATATGCCGGGGGGCTTCCATTCGTGCGCCATTGGTTCGCGCACAATGATCGACGGGGCAGCGCACCAAATTCCGCGGCCTGCCTAAAGCGCCTCACCCTCTTCGCTGACACGCAGGTTCGTCAAAAGCCTCAGGATATCGGGCTGATTGGGGTGCAATTCATGGGCCATCTCATAGGCCTCCAAGGCGCGACCCGCCTCGCCCATATCCTCCAACATCAAACCCATCGACACCAACGCCCCGAAATGCCGCGGCTCAAGTGCCAGAACCCGTTGCAGATCGGCAATCGCCGGGCCGTACATCTGTTGCTCCCGGAACAATCGGGCCCGCACATGCCACCCTTCGGCAAAGTCCGGTGCGTGATCGACAAGGGCCGTCAGATGATCATAGGCCTGATCGAAGTCCTGTGCCTCCAGCGCCTCGACCCCGCGGCGCAAAAGGTAATCCGCACTGGCCGAGCCCGAGATCTGCCATCGCTGGTAAACCTCTTCCTCCACCACTTCCCAATTGCGAAGCTCCGGATTCGCCAGCCGATCGAGGAAATCGTCGGTCGTGGATTGCGCGAATGCAACTACGGGAATCCCGCAGATGACGGACGCGACGGCAAAGTTGATGATGGTCGATGAAATCGTCATGGTCGCCAACGTAGCATCCCGCGCGGCAGATGCCAGATCACTGTTGCGCGAGGGTGCCGTTCCAAAGGGCTTTCAAGGGACCACGTAAATGGGCAATGCAATCATCGACGCCGCAGTGACGGCGATTTCCGAAAAACTCGCCGGGCAGAGCTTTGACGGCTCCGCCAAGTTCGAGATCAACGGCGAAGGCGCCGTGATCGTTCAGGGCACCGAGGTGCGTGAAGCCACCGATGCGGATGCCGCTGACGTCACCATGTCCGCCGACACCGACACCTTTCAGGAAATCATGTCCGGCGATCTGAACCCGACGGCCGCGTTCATGTCCGGCAAGCTGACGCTGGACGGTGACATGGGCACCGCGATGAAACTGGGCGGCGTCCTGAGCTGATGTTGCATAGCCCCACCCCCGATCGCCCCGTGTCAAACGGGCTCGAACCCGCGCCGTTCCACGCCGAGATTGCCGAAGGCACCTCGGATGTGAAGGCGTGGTGGGTGCGGGCAAGCGACGGAACCCGGCTTCGGTTCGGGGTCTGGCCGGAAGGGCCCAAGGGCACGGTCCTGATGTTTTGTGGCCGCACCGAATATGTCGAGAAATACGGCCGCGTCGCCGAAGATCTGGCAAACGCCGGCTACGGCATGGTCAGCTTCGATTGGCGCGGCCAGGGGCTCGCCGACCGCCCGCAACACGAACCCGGCGTCGGCCATGTGCTCAGCTTCGATGAATACCGCTGGGATGTGACCGCCTTCCGTGCGGCCCTCGAAGATCTGGGCGTGCCGAAGCCGTGGTATCTCATCGGCCATTCCATGGGCGGCTGCATCGGCCTGCGCGCGCTCTATGATGGCCTGCCGGTCGCGGCCGCCGCCTTCACCGGTCCGATGTGGGGCATCCAACTTACGCCCCTGCTCAAACTGATCTCGCCGCTCCTGATCGGCGGCAGCACACTTCTGGGCCGCGACAACCGCTTCGCGCTGACCACCGGGCCGTGGAAGGCCGAGCCGTTCGATGGCAATATACTGACCACCGATCCCGACCAATACGCCTACATGAACCGCCAAACCGCCGCCCACCCGGAATTGACGCTTGGCGGGCCCTCGTTCCGATGGGTCGCCGCCGCCGAGGAAGAGGCCGAGGCGCTTTTGGCGATGCCGCCGCTCGACCTGCCCGTCGTCACCATCGTCGGCAGCGACGAACGGCGCGTGTCCATCGAAAACTCTCGCAAACGCATGGAAAACTGGCCGCGTGGCGACTTCCTCCTCGTCGATGGCGCGCGCCACGAAGTGCTGATGGAAAACCCGGCCCGCCGGGGCGAAAGCCTCGCGGCGATCATCGGCCATTTCGACGCGCATGGGCCCGGCGCATCCGCCTGACGCGATCCTGCCTAACGGCCCCGCACCTATCCCATTCTCCACATGCCTGAGATATCCCGGGGATCAGCGGTTACCCCCTTGGGCAAAGCCGCTCCGCCCGATCACGCCGCCTGCAACACCCCGTCCTGCAACCGGATCACCCGGTCCATCCGGCGCGCAAGCGTATGGTTATGCGTCGCGATCAGCGCCGAAAGCCCGGTTCCCCGGACCAGCTCCATCAACACATCGAACACCGTATCCGAGGTCGCGGGATCAAGGTTGCCCGTCGGCTCATCGGCCAGCATCAGGGCGGGCTGGTTCGCCAGCGCCCGGCAAAACGCCACGCGCTGCTGCTCGCCACCCGACAATTCCGCCGGGCGATGGGCGGCCCGTGGCCCGAGCCCGACACGCCCCAAAAGATCCGCCGCCCTTTGATCGGCGGCCGCGCGGCTGATCCCGTTGGCCAGCTGCGGCAACACGATGTTCTCGGCGGCGGAAAACTCCGGCAACAGGTGGTGGAATTGATAGATGAACCCCACCTCTGCTCGCCG